>NZ_JBSFWD010000079.1:0-31625 GCF_053592655.1 Streptosporangium sp. NPDC002607 | reverse complement strand
CGGAGGAGGGAGCCGCAGCGTGCTGCGGTGACCGACGACAACGCGGCGAGGCGCCGCCTGACCGACCGCAGTAGGCAAAAGATCCGCAGGACAGGACCTAGGGCTGCGGGCGGTATCCGAGGCGCTTGGAGATCTCGGCGGCGGCGCGCCGGAGCGGCGGTTCGACCCGTCCCGCCAGGGCCTCGACGGTGGTCGGCGCGACGGTGAGGTGAACGGCGACGTTGACCGCCGCGACGACCTCGCCCGAACGATCCCGCACCGGAGCCGCGAACGAGCGCAGCCCCGGGGCCAGCTCCTCGTCGTTCACCGCGACACCGCTCTGGCGCACCTTGGCGAGGGCGGCGGTCAGCTGCTCCCGGTTGGTGATCGTCTTCGGCCCCCGGCGTGCCATGTCCGTGCGGTCGAGGATCTGCCTGAGCGCCGCCGGGTCCCGGTACGCCAGCAGCACCTTGCCCATCGCGGTGCAGTAGGCGGGCAGCCGGGAGCCCACGTGCAGGTTGAGGTCCATGGCCAGGGAACTGCGCCGGCCGCTTCGCCTGCGGTCCACGTAGACGACGTCGGGTCCGTCGCACAGTCCCATGCTGGCCGTGAACCCCGTCTCGTCGGCCAGGGTCTGGAGCAGGGGTCCGGCGACGCGGGTGAGCTCCATGGAGTCGATCGCCGCGAACCCGAGGTCGATCGCCCGCGGGCCGAGGAAGTACTTCTTGGTCTCCGGGTCCTGCTGGATGTACTCCAGCTTGGTCAGGGTGGCGACGTACCGGTGCGTCGTGCTCTTGTTGAGGCCGACGGCCCGTGCCAGGTCGGCGATCCCCAGCACCGAGCGGTTCCCGGTGAAGGCGGACAGGATGCTCAGCCCCCGCTCCAGGGACACGGAGAAGGAACCGGAGGGGTCGGATGTTGCGCGGCCGCGCGGGCGGGGGGACTCGTCATCGGTCACGGGGGTCAGCATATGGTGACTTCGTTCCACCTATTCGAACCATTTTGACTACGGGCTCGATCGGGTGAACGCTGTTCGACCGGGTGGCACAGGTGGCCTCCCCGCGTCCGGCGGCGTGGCCGTACGAGACGAGGCGAAAGAGAGGATCGAGCCATATGGCCGGAGCGGGGGGCACCGGAAGCGGGGCGATTCGTGCTGCGAGCGGCTGCCGGAAGGCGCGCGTCGAGCACTTCGTCGGTGGCGACTGGGCGCCGGCCGGATCCGGACGCTGGTATCCGAACCGTTCCCCCTGGTCCGGCGAGGTACTCGGCGAGATCGCCGCCGGTGACGGCGAGGACGCGCACCGGGCGATCGAGGCCGCCTCCGCGGCGTTCGGCGGCTGGGCCGGGGAATCGCCCTGGCGACGCCAGCAGATCTTCCTGCGCGCGGCCGACCTCCTGGAGGAGCGCCGCGCCGAGATCCTCGACGCCCTCGCGGTGGAGACCGGGTGCGGGTGCCACTTCGGCGGCGTCCAGGTCGACTTCGCCCTCAAGCTCCTCCGCCAGGCCGCGCAGCTGGCGTACCGGCCGACCGGGGAGCTGCTCCCGTCGGACATCGAGGGCACCCAGGCCATGGCCGTACGCCGCCCGGTGGGAGTGGTCGGCGCGATCGCCCCCTGGAACGCCTCACTCGCCCTGGCGGGACGGGCGGCCATCGGGCCGCTCGCGCTCGGCAACACCGTGGTGCTGAAACCCTCGGAGGAGTCCCCCTACACCGGCGGCGCGCTCTGGGCGGAGCTCCTCCAGGAGGCCGGCCTGCCCCCCGGCGCGTTCAACGTCGTCACCCACGCCCCGGGCGAGGCCGGCGACATCGGCGACGCGATGCTCACCAACCCCCTGGTCAAGCGGATCAACTTCACCGGGTCGACGCCGACGGGACGGCGCCTCGCCGAGAAGGCGGGCAGGCACCTCAAGCGCGTCGTGCTCCAGCTCAGCGGCCAGAACCCGCTCATCGTCGCGGGCGACGCCGAGGTCGGTTACGCAGTGGACGCCGCGGCCTACGGCGCCTTCGTCCACCAAGGACAGGTGTGCATGTGCGCACGGCGGATCTACGTCGAGCACCCGCTGGCCGAGGAGTTCGCCGAGCGGTTCGCGGCCAAGGTGGCGGCGCTGCCGACGGGCGACCCGCGCGATCCGGCGACGGTCGTCGGGCCGGTCATCAACGAGTGGGCCCTGGCCCTCCTCGACCGCCGCGTCAACGAGGCCGTCGAACTCGGCGCCCGCATCCTGGCCGGCGGAGTCCCCCGGCCGCCCTGCTATCCGGCCACCGTGCTCACCGACGTCCCCGACGAAGCCGAGATCGCCTACGGCGAGACCTTCGGGCCGGTCGTGATCCTGGAGGCCGTCGCCTCGGCCGAGGAGGCGGTCGCCCGGGCCAACCGGTCGGATCTGGGCCTGGCCGCCTCGATCATCACGGGTGACAGCCGCCGCGGCCTGCGACTGGCGGCGAAACTGGACGTCGGCATCGTCCACGTGAACGACCAGCCCGTCAACGACGAGCCGCACATGCCGTTCGGCGGCGTCAAGGACAGCGGCTGGGGACGTTTCGGGCTCGGTTTCGCCGCCGAGGAGTTCTGCGAGCTCCAGTGGGTCACCGTACGCGACCAGGACCGGACCTTCCCCTTCTGACCTACCACCGCCGACGGCGGCCTGGATAGTGATCCGGGCTCCCAGGCCGGCCGCTTCCGGCCGACAACTCACGGTGGCCCCATCGACGAGACCCTCTGACCTGCGTTTCATCACGTCCGGGTCGGCTCGGTGTGGGCCGACCCGGACGTGATCAGGCCGAACGGCGAACGTTTTCGCGTGTCATCGCAGGGTGCGGAAGAAGGTCCGGATGTCCTGGATGAGCAGGTCGGGGGTTTCCATGGCGGCGAAGTGGCCGCCCCGGTCGTATTCCGACCAGTGCACGACGTTGTGGTCGCGTTCGGCGATGCTCCGGATGCCGGCGTCGCCGGGGAACACGGCGACGCCGTGGGGCAGTGCCGAGTATCCGGACGCGGCGCCCCATGATTCCTGTGTCTCCTTGTAGAGGCGGGCTGATGAGGCGGCGGTCCCGGTGAACCAGTAGATGCTGATGTCGGTGAGCATCTGGTCGACGTCCACGGCGTCTTCGGGGAGCTCGTGCGCCGGGTCGGTCCACTCCTTGAACTTCTCGGCGATCCACGCGAGTTGGGCCGCGGGTGAGTCGTGCAGGCCGAACGCCAGGGTCTGCGGCCGGGTCGCCTGGATGATCGCATAGCCGCTGCGGTCGGAGTCCTGGTATTGGCCGAGCCGGGCGAGTTCGGCCGGGGTGAGTCCCTCGAACTCGGCCGGGTCGCCGGTCGGGAACCCGAGGGCGCCGTTGACGTGCACGCCCGCGACGTGCGCGGAGTCGACGCGGCCCAGCATCGGTGAGATGACCGCGCCGCTGTCGCCGCCGTGGGCGCCGTAGCGCCGGTAGCCGAGGCGGCTCATCAGCTGCGCCCACGCTCGCGCAACGCGGTTCAGGTCCCAGCCGGGCTCGGTGGTCGGCCCGCTGAAGCCGAATCCGGGAATCGACGGTGCGACGACATGGAAGGCATCGGCCGGCTCGCCACCGTGCGCGACCGGGTCACTCAGCGGCTCGATCACCTTCATGAACTCGGCGATCGAGCCGGGCCAGCCGTGTGTGATGATCAGTGGCAACGCGTCCGGCTCGGGCGAGCGGACGTGCAGGAAGTGGATGTCCTGCCCGTCGATCCGCGTCGTGAACTGCGGAAAAGTGTTCAGCCGCGTCTCAGCGGCGCGCCAGTCGAAACCGGTCCGCCAGTACTCGGCCAGTTGCTGCGCGTAGCCCACCGGGACCCCGTAGGACCAGCCCGCTCCGGGCAGTTCGTCCGGCCAGCGTGTCGCCGCCAGCCGGGCGCGCAAGTCCTCCAGCCGCTCCTGCGGGATGTCGATCCGGAACCGGTGTATCTGCGTGTCGCCGTTCATGTCTGCCACGATAGGAGCCGGTTAGGTCAGTTCCTGTCCTAGGATGGTCGTCATGGTGGAGACATCGGCCCGGCTACTGCGGCTGCTGTCGCTGTTGCAGACGCCGAAGGACTGGCCGGGCACGGAGCTCGCGGAGCGCCTCGGCGTCTCGGCCCGCACCATCCGCCGCGACGTGGACCGGCTGCGCGCGCTGGGGTACGTCGTGCACGCCACCGCGGGAACGCCCGGATACCGTCTCGGCGCCGGCACGGGTGTTCCACCGCTGCTGCTCGACGATGACGAGGCGGTCGCGGTCGCCCTCGGACTCGGCACCGCCGCCGTCTCCGGCGTGGCCGGGATCGGGGACACCTCGGTCCGTGCACTCGTCAAACTCGAGCAGGTGCTCCCGCCCCGGCTCCGGCACCGCGTCGGCGCCCTGCGCACGGCCACCCTCCCACTGGCGAACACGGCCGATGCCGTGGACCCGACGGTGCTCACCGCGATCGCCGCGGCCATCCGCGACCGAGACAGCCTGCGGTTCGATTACCGCGTCCAGGACGGAACCGAGGCCCGCCGCACCGCCGAGCCGCACCGGCTGGTGAGCTCGGGCCGCCGCTGGTACCTGGTCGCCTGGGACACCACCCGGTCCGACTGGCGCACCTTCCGCGTCGACCGGATGCGCCTGTGCTCGCCGAACGGGCCACGCTTCACTCCCCGGCAACCACCCGGCGGCGACCTGGCCCGCTACGTCGCCGAGCAGATCTCGGTCAGCCCATACCGCTACCGCGGCCGGTTCACGATGCACGCCCCCGCCGACGTCATCGCCGCGCGGATGCCGCCGACGGTCGCAACCGTCGAACCCGACGGCGACGATGCGTGCGTGCTCAACACCGGCTCGAACTCCCTCGACGAACTTGCAATATGGGTCGCGCAGATCGGCGTCGCCTTCGAGGTGCACGAACCACCCGAACTCATCGAACACCTGCGCACACTCGGCACCCGCCTCCTCGACGCCACGCGGTGGCCTCCGGAGGCCGGCGCAAATCGGTGATGCGCGGGTTCCGACTTCACAGGTGGCGGCGTACCGGTCGGCGAACTCTCTCAGCCGGTGGTCGATCAGTTCGACCGCGGCGGTGGTGCCGCGCGACTTGGGCCGCTCCAGCGTCACATCCGCCTGAGGCTCTCTCGTCCTCGGCAGGTGGTACGCCAGGATCCTGGGTTGCGTTCGACCCCGGGGATGGTGTTACCGTGTAAGTGGCTCGTCGATGTGATCGATCTGATCCCTTTTCCGATTCAGAGCCCTTCTCCAGCCGCCGCTGAGCGCCGGTATTCCGCTTTCGCCCACTGCTGAGGGCGTCACTTCCCGTTCGGCAACCGGACGGCGTCATCACGCACCTCTCTTTGTGCGCGTGAACCGCCCGCCGCCTGCCAGAACTTCATCGCGCCATGCCCGCCATCGGGCCGAATAGGCGCACATCCCCCTTTCCATCACCCATTTCCGGTCTTAAGGACACACCCATGACCATCACCACCGACAAGCCCTCGAAAAGAAGCACCACGACCACCGCCCCGGTAGCCCGGAACAGCACACGCCCACCCGCCGAAGAACGGGAGGTGACCGGGTTGCTCGACGTCCGCGACGGGAGGGCCTACCTCAGGGCGAGCGGCTACCTCCCGGGCGAGGACGACGCCTGCCTGCCCGCCGCACGGGTGAAAGCACTCGGCCTGCGCCCGGGCGACCTGATCACGGCACTCCTGCGCAAGCCGTACGGCAAGCCGGCCGAGGTGGTGTCGATCGACGGCGCGGAGCCGGGCAGCGCACGGCCGCACTTCGCCGACATGACGCCCGTCCACCCCCACCGCCGCCTGCTTCTGGAGACGGGATCGTCGATCACACGCCTGATCGACCTCATCACCCCGGTCGGCCTGGGGCAGCGCGGCCTGATCGCCGCGCCGCCGAAGACCGGGAAGACCATGGCGCTCAAGGCGATCGCCGACGCCATCGCAGCGAACCATCCCACTGTCCACCTCATGGTGGTACTTGTGGGTGAGCGCCCCGAGGAGGTCACCGACTTCCGCCGGCAGGTGCGCGGCGAGGTGATCGCCTCGACGTTCGACCAGCCCGAACGCGACCATACGGCGCTCGCCGAACTCGCGATCGAGCGGGCCAAACGGCTCGTCGAGCGTGGCCGGGACGTCGTCGTCCTCATGGACTCCCTGACCCGGCTCGGCAGGGCGTACAACGTCATCGCCCCGAAAGGCGGCAAGACGCTGACGGGTGGGGTCGACGCGTACGCCGTCCACCAGCCGAAACGGCTGTTCGGCGCGGCCCGCGCGACCGAGGAGGGCGGCTCGCTCTCCATCCTGGCGACCGCGCTCGTCGAGACGGGCTCGCGGATGGACGACTACCTCTTCGAGGAGTTCAAGAGCACCGGCAACATGGAGCTGCGGCTTGACCGGACTCTCGCCGAGCAGCGCCTGTTCCCCGCCGTGGACGTGACCTCCTCCGGCACACGCCGGGAGGAACTGCTCCTCGCCGACGACGAGCGAGAGATCATCTGGAAGCTCCGGCAGGTGCTCGCGGGCCTGAACCACGAGCAGGCGCTCACCGGGATACTCGACGGTCTGCGCACGTCACCGTCCAACGCCGTCTTCCTCCGGCAGCTCGCGCTCTCACAGGCTCCCCGCTGAGGCCGGCGTTGCGGCAATCCGGCGGTGGTGCGGACGCCCGAACCGGAAGATCCATGGAGGCGATGCGATCACGGGGTCGCGCAACATGTGCACAATGATCTTCGGGGAGCGTCCGGTGACAGCGCAGCCAGAAGACGATCAGGAGGGCACATCGCCGGCTCCCGGTGAAACCCGTTTCGGTCCGCTACGTCGACTGCCGCAGCCTGGGAGCCCCCGGTGACAGAGGCGCTGTACCTACGATTCCAGAGCGCCGCTCCCGACCAGGACGGCCGGTTCGTTGGGATATTCGGCCTGGTCAACTCTCTGGCCCGCAAGGGCGGGCTAACCGTCGAGCAGGAGCGGTTCCGGCGGGAGAACAACGACTGGTACGACACGCACTTCACCAACCCCACCGATGTCGACCCCACAATCTACGATCATGAACTGAATCCGGGGGCCGCCGCATGGTTCAAGTCATCGGCCCGAGCACTGATCGAACGTGCTACCGGCTACATGGACATCCTTGCCGCACATGGAATCGCCTGCGAGCTGGTCTGCACCACGACCCCGGGGAGGATCATCTATGAAGATGATCAGCAAGTGGTCGTCGTCCCTCACGCCGGCTCCGGCGGCACCGGAACGGTCCTCGTCGATGGGACCTAAGGACCGGCCAACGAAGGACGTAAGTCCCTGTGCCGCGGGTATCGGCCCCGGCAAGGGTGAGAAGGAGAACACTTCCTGGGAGGTGGATCTGATGTCTCAGTCCAAACCCAGTACGGTTCCGGCGTCCGGGGAAACGCATTCGCTTGAGGTCGAACTGAACCTTCTCAAGGCCCGGGTCAGCAGGATCGAGAAGCAGATCCAGGTGCTGGCCGAGGCCAATCTGGCCCTCGCGCGGAGCATGGAGGCCGGCCCCATGGAGGAGCCCGGGCAGATGCACCCCGAGCAGGCCGCGCGGCTCGCTCACGAACTGTTGCTCGCCGCCGGCCTCGTCAAGGGCGGGGGATGACACGGCAGGTGATCGGCCGCGGTTTCGTCGCAGGCACCGGCCGGTGACCCGGATCGGCGACGGACTCGCGGCGGCCACCACGATGCGCCGGGTCGAGACATGACGCGATACGACACTTCCACGAGACTCATCCAGGAGACGCCCTTCCGGTTCCGGATCGACCAGCGCGAGCACATGCTGGTCCCCGGGATCGTGTTCGCCTCCGGTGACCTGCTTCCCGAAGAGCAGGCCTTGCGGCAGGTCGTCAACGTGGCCATGCTGCCTGGCGTCGTGCGCGCCTCCTACGCCATGCCCGACATCCACTGGGGGTACGGCTTCCCGATAGGCGGCGTGGCCGCCACCGACATCGCCTCGGGCGGAGTGGTCTCACCCGGCGGAGTCGGGTTCGACATCTCCTGTGGAGTACGGCTGCTCACCGCCGCTCTCCAGCGCGACCAACTCGCCACCACGCTGAATCGGCTCATGGACGAGTTGGACAGGACCACACCCCGCGGGATCGGCCAAGGCGGGCTATGGCGGCTTTCCGAGGGGCAACTCGAAGGGGTGCTGTACGGCGGTGCGGGCTACGCCGTACAGCACGGCCATGGCCTGCCTCGCGATCTGGACCGCTGCGAGGACTTTGGGGCGGTCGCCGACGCCGACCCGGCACAGGTCAGCCCCCGCGCGGTCGAACGAGGCCTGGCCCAGGTCGGCAGCCTCGGCTCCGGAAATCACTTCCTGGAGGTCCAGACGGTCGAGAAGATCTACGACCCGGCGGTGGCGGCCGCGTTCGGCCTCCGGCTCGGCCAGGTATGCGTGATGATCCACTGCGGGTCGCGCGGCCTGGGACACCAGATCTGCACCGATCATGTCCGCGTCATGGAAAAGGCCATGCCGGGTTACGGCATCAGCGTCCCGGACCGGCAGCTCGCCTGCGCCCCGGTCGAGTCCCGCGAGGGCCGTGCCTACCTGGGCGCGATGGCCGCCGCGGCCAACTACGGCAGGGCCAACCGGCAACTGCTCACCGAGGCCACCCGCACAGCGTTCCGCCACGTGACCGGCGCCACCGTGGACCTGGTCTACGACGTGTCGCACAACCTCGCCAAGATCGAGGTACACGAGGGGATGCGGTTGTGCGTACACCGCAAGGGCGCCACCCGGGCACTCCCGCCGCACCACCCCGACCTACCGGCCGATCTGGCACCGTACGGCCAACCGGTGCTCATTCCCGGCACCATGGGCACCGCCTCCCACGTACTCACCGGCGTGACCGGCGCAGATGCCTTCCACTCCACCTGCCACGGTGCCGGCCGCACCCGTAGCCGCCACCAAGCCGCCCGCTCCACCGACGGACGCCGGCTGCGCGACCAGCTGGAGGCGCAGGGCATCGCCGTGCGCGGCTCGTCCTGGCGCGGCTTGGCGGAGGAGGCTCCGACCGCCTACAAGGACGTCGACGCCGTGGTGGCCGCCGGCGTCGGAGCCGGCCTGTGCCGCAGGGTCGCCCGGCTGGTCCCGCTCGGCGTGGTGAAGGGCTGATCCCGGTGAAAGGCCACCGTGCCCTGCCCCACACCGCCGACGCCCGCATCGAGGCGTGGGCGCCCACCGCCGCCGAGTGCATCGCCGAAGCGATCCGCGCCATGATCGAAGGCTTCGCCGATCTCGGCCACGCCGAAGGCGCTGCCGTCCAGACGGTGCGCATCGGCCCCGGCTTCCCCGAGGACCAGCTCGTGACAGCGCTCGACGAGGTGATCTACCGCATGGACACCACCGCGAGGATCCCCTGCGGCGTCGAAGCGGGTGAGGATCAAAGCGGGCTGTGGCTGCGGCTGGACATGGCCGATGTCGCCACCATCTCCCAGATCGGCGCTCTCCCCAAAGCAGTCGCCCTGCACGACCTGCGCTTCCTTCGTGAACCCCGCGGCTGGACCTGCGCGGTGACCCTGGACGTGTGAGTGAGCGGGGAGTCCGCGATGCCTGCCGGACCTCCCACACGGCCACCACGATGGCATGGTCGGTCAGCTCAAGGCCCTTTTCCGCAGGCGTTAAACGGACTCGGCTTGACGGGAATGAACGCCTTCGGCTCCGCCCAGCGGTCCCCACCCGGCCGAACCCCGGTCACGGAGCGGGCAGTGGGTACGGTGGCCCCAGACTCCACACCCGCATCATGCCGTCGTCACCGCCGGAGACCACCACCGGGCGACCGTCCAGCCGCCCCACCGCCACCGACTCGATCAAGCCCCGGTGGCCGGTGAAGGGTTTGCCGATCGGTGCACCGGTGGCCAGGTCCCACACCCGCACCGTGTGATCTTTGTAGCCGCCGGAGACCACCACCGGGCGGCCGTCGTCGAGTTGTCCCACCGCAAGGCCCAGGGCCCAGCTCTGGTGCCCGGTGAAGGGTTTGCCAATCGGCGCACCGGTGGCCAGATCCCACACCCGCACCGTGTGATCGCCTTCGCCGCCGCCGGAGACCACCACCGGGCGACCGTCCAACCACCCCACCGCCACCGACTCGACCGGTCCTTCGTGACCGGTGAAGGTTTCGCCGATGGGAGTGCCGGTGGCCAGATCCGACACCCGCACCGTGCCGTCGCCGCCGCCGGAGACCACCACCGGGCGACCGTCCAACTGCCCCACCGCCACCGACAGAACCCACTTCTGGTGCCCGGTGAAGGGTTTGCCGATCGGTGCACCGGTGGCCAGATCCGACACCCGCACCGTGCCGTCGAGACCACCGGAGACCACCACCGGGCGACCGTCCGACCACCCCACCGCCACCGACTCGACCGAGCCCCGGTGGCCGGTGAAGGACTTGCCGATCGGTGCACCGGTGGCCAGATCCCACACCCGCACCGTGCCGTTGAGACCACCGGAAACCGCCACCGGGCGACTGTCCGACTGCCCCACCGCCACCGACCAGACCGGTCCTTCGTGACCGGTGAAGGTTTCGCCGATGGGAGTGCCGGTGGCCAGATCCGACACCCGCACCGTGCCGTCGTAGCCGCCGGAGACCACCACCGGGCGACCGTCCAACTGCCCCACCGCCACCGACAGGACCCACTTCTGATGACCGGTGGAGGTTTCGCGGATAAGGGTGCCGAAAGGAATGTCCGTCAAGACGGGCTTCAGCCAGAAGGCGGTGGAGATCAAGATGACAACGACGGCCGCCGCGAGGACCGTCCCCAGGCGGCGCCTGGTGTGGCGGTACGGAGAGAAGCCGGAGGGAAGCGGTGTCCTCCCAGCCGTGGGCACCGCCATGGAGAGGCCGGAATCGGCGGTACGGGGCTCATCGGTCAAAGGCGGGTCCGGTTTCGGCCCCGTGGCGGGTATCCGGCCGGCCCCGCCGTGTCCGATGGCCGCGGAGGACCGGCGATCAGATGACGCTGAGATCAGCAGCGGTGCCACGCCATCCGGCTCCGCCGTGCCCGGCCCGGCCCTGACTTCGCGGGAGCCTGCGGGCGACGCACCGGCCTGCGGTACCGGATCATGGTCATCTGGAGGTTCGAAAGACGGGCCGGGGTGGTCCTTGATGGGCGTCTCGTGGGTGAGAGCGGTGAACAGGTCGGTGATGCCGGGCCGGGCAGCGGGATCCTTGGCCAGGCAGGCGGCCAGCAGTGGGCGCAGCCGGTCGGGCACGCCCGCCAGGTCGGGTTCGCGGGTCACGATCGCGTTGATCACCACTACCGGGATCGCGCCGGAGAAGGCCGGATGCCCGGTGGCGGCGTAGACCATGGTGGCGGCCCAGGCGAACACGTCCGAGGCCGCACCGGCCGGGTGTCCGTTGAGCTGTTCGGGCGACAGGTAGGCGGGGGTCCCTATCAGGGCGGATCCCGTGGTGGAGTGTTCCAGCAGGCGGGCGATGCCGAAGTCGATGACCACCGGCCCTTCCTGCCCCATGATCACGTTGCTCGGTTTGAAGTCCCGGTGGACGATGCCGGCCCGATGGATCGCGGCCAGTGCCGTCAAGGTGGTGATCGCCAGCCGGTCCAGCCCACCGCCGGTGCGTGGCCCGTCCTGGGCGATGAGCTCATCCAGAGAAGGGCCTCGGACGTATTCGCTGACCAGGTAGGGCCGGTCCCGGGCGATCCCCGCGTCGATGACCCGTGCGGTACAGAAGGCCGCGACGCGGCGGGTGATCTCGGCCTCGCGCAGAAAACGTTCCCTGGCCGCGGGGTCGGCGGCCATCCGGGCGTGCAGCGTCTTGACCGCCACCGGCTGTCCGGAGGGCGCCTGGCCGAGATAGACCACCCCCTGGCCGCCCTCGCCCAGTACTTCGGTCAGCCGATAGTCACCGACCTGCCGGGGATCGTCTTTGGCCAGCGGGTGCGGACCGGACACGGCATTCCCTTCCCCTGGCCTCACAGGCGGACGAACCCAGCCGCCTTTGGTCCGATAAATAACGCTATACGTCTCCTAATAAGGGGGAAAGCTTTTAGGGAGAATGAAAGCCTTACGGCCCAGGTCTCGACGGGCGAGGGGACGCCGAAGATTTGGCGCGAAAGCCTGTCACAAAATCGCGCTCGGCATCTTCTCGTACCGGCTTCTCGTACCGGCGACACCAACCGGAGCCGGTATTACTGGCCGGGGGCGACCGATGGCCCACCGGACACCAGGGTGGCGAACGGTCGCCTTCGGGGGGACACCCGATGCGACGCCTCCGCGCTCACCAGCCGGCGGTGAGGAGGAGAGCACCGCCGGCCACCTCGACCCAGAAGTAGAGCCAGGAAGGGTAGAACGCTGAGGGCCGCTCGACGACGTGCGCCGTCAGCCGCCCGAACGCCATGCCCAACAGCGCCACCGCGACGGCCACCACGGCACCGCGACGGATTCCGCCGACATCGGCGAGCGCCAGGGCCAGCAGTACGGCGATGCTCACGCCGAACCCCCCGTACACGGCGCGTATCTCCGCCCGCGCTTCGGCGAGGTCCGCGACCATCCCGAACGGCCTGATCAGCGCGGCGGGCGCGATGAGTCCGTACCCGCCCATCCCCAGAAAGAAGACCGCCACGGCGATGATGACCACGGTGGCCATAGGCTCGCTCCCCATGTCTCGAAAGAGTCGTTCGCGGGAGATGATGCCGCTGTGAGCAGATCACCGCTTTCACAAACCTGCCGCGATCCCGGCGCGGTGCTTTGGCTGTGGCCGGGTCAGGCCATCTACCACGGGCCGGCGCTGGACCTGGAGGCACATTCCGGCTCGGTTGCCTGCCTTGCGATCGGGCTCGACGACGTCTTCACCGTGCAGACGCGGGGACGGCCCGTACAGACCGCGCGCAGTGCCCTGATCGCACCCCGCCTCACCCACCGGCTGGTCGCCCGGGGCGACCGGATGCTCTTCTGCTACCTGGATCCGAGCTCCTCCAGACCGCTGGCCTGCGAACGACGGATGACCTCGGGCGACTCCGATCTCGGACTCGCCCACCGCGAGGAACGGCTGCTGATCCGGTACGCCCCTCGGCCAGGCTCGGTCACCTCCGCGTCGAACTGGCTGGATCTGGCCGCGCCCCGCGGGCCCGTCCAGATCGACGCCCGCATACAGGACGCCGTCGCGCGCCTGCGTGCCGAGGTGCACCGGACCGTCTCAGCCGAGGAACTCGCCATCGGCTGTGGCCTGTCCACCTCACGGTTCCTGCATCTGTTCCCGGCCCACACCGGCACGAGCTTCCGCCGCTACCGACTGTGGACCCGGATGCTGCGCGTCGCCGAACTGATAGCCGAACAACGCGACCTCACCACCGCCGCAGCCGATGCCGGATTCGCCAGCCCTTCCCACTTCAGCGAGGCCTTCCACCGCATGTTCGGACTCCAGCCCAGTCGCCTGCTCGCCGCTGGAGTCACCGTCATCGACGCGACCGCACGGTGATTCGTTGCCGCGCCGGATGCGTGGCCTGCGTCCAAGTGCTCTCGCGCCTCCTCCAACTCCTCGACAACGTCGACATGGATTAAGCCCGGCCGATGCGAACATTCACCGGGAGTCCGGCTGTACGCGGGGAATTCGAGCCGGCCGCTGTGCGGCCAAACCCTTCCCGACCGTCGCCACGGCTGCCCCCGGGCGTGCCGGGCCAGCACGAAACCGGCCCGGCGGCGGTCAGCGGGTGGGAGTGATCCCGCGGGGACGGGTCACATCTCGGTGGTCTGGGCGGCTTGCTCGGCGGCCTGGCGGATTCGTTCGATCTGCGCCTCGGTGACGTTGAGGGTGCCGAATTCCCTGACCGCCTGGTAATAGGTCCACGCGAGGCCGTTGCAGGTGTTCCTGGGGATGGTGGAATATCCCGCGCAAACCTGCTTCATATCGAAGTAGAACGCGTCGTCGATGCGCGCCTTGTTCGCCGGGAACTGGCTCACCGCCTTGTAGTTGCGGTAGCCGAAGTCGTGACGTCGGCACGGCATTCTGAAGTCGAAGCCGAGTGGCTGGTCGGGGCTGCTCGAACAGAGGTCGGTCGACCAGTCGAAGGCGTAGTCCGCCCAGCCCGCCTGGTTCTGCCAGGCAGAGCGCCAGCTGGCGGCGCTGGACGTCGTGGGCTGGCTGAAACCGGAAAGTGCGGCGAGCTTTTGCTGCAGTGTCACCGCGTAGGCGGGCAGCGTTAATCCGAGTAATGTGACGAGGGAGAGGGCGACGGCTGCGAGGGCTCGTTTGACCATGGGCTCTGCCTTTGTCTGGGGGATGCCTCTCATGGCAGGCTTCTGCCATCGCCTAACAATGAAACGAAATAACCTGATATGCCGGAACGGATCTTCGTCAAGATCGGCATGGGTGTTCGTAAACGATCGCTCTTTACAAGAATTACAACATCCTGTAATGGCGTGTTTCGAAAGGCCGAATCACAGGGGTGTGCCCCTGTTCGCGGCGGCCCGGGGGTAACGGCGGCACTGCGCGCCTGCGTCCTCCCCCCGGCCACCACCGAGGACGATCTCGTGGTCCTGCTGGACGAGACCCGTGCCGCCGCGAAGGAACTCGCCGCATGAGGATCCGCCACGTGGTCGTCAAACAAGAAGATGTACTGCTTCTGGCCTGCGAAGGCGATTTCAACGGCATTCGGTACGCCATGACCTCGGCAGAAAAGCAGGTCCGCGCAGTTCACAGCCATGCTTGCGGTGGAGCGCGCTCCAAGTCCTAGCCTCGTTCACATGAAAGCGACATCGGAACCGCCTGTCGCCGACACTCAGGTGGAGACCCTGCCGATCGCGGAGGTGGCCCGCAGGACGGGCCTGTCGGCCGACACCCTGCGCTACTACGAGAAGGCCGGACTGATCGACGCCGTACGGCGCACTCCCGCGGGGGTCCGCCGCTATGCGGCCGCCGATCTGGACTGGCTCGCCTTCCTGCTCCGGCTGCGCGACACCGGCATGTCGATCGCCGACATGCGGCTCTTCGCCGACCTGCGCCGGCTGGGGAACGAGAGTGTGCCCGCTCGGCTGGACCTGCTGAGCGAGCACCGCCAGGTCGTCGACCGGCGCATCCGTGACCTTCGGGCGAACCTGCGCGCGCTGGACAGGAAGATCTCCCACTACCGGAACCTGTTGGAGGAGCAGTGAACGGAGCAGAGGCCCGCTACCGGCACGGCCTGGAGGTCCTCAACGCGGTCGACGGGGAAGCGGGCGCCAGGGTCATCGACTCGCTGCGCGACATCGCCCCCGATCTGGCCCGGCACATCGTGGCCTACGGCTTCGGCGAGGTCTACTCCCGTCCCGGCCTGCGCCCCGACCAGCGCCAGTTGGTCACCCTCGGCATGCTCACGGCGCTGGGCGGCTGCGAGGCGCAACTGGAGGTGCACATCAACGCGGCGTTGAACGTGGGCCTGTCCGCCACCGAGATCGTCGAAGCGCTGATCCACAGCGCGGTGTACTGCGGTTTCCCCAAGGCTCTCAACGCCGTGTCCGTCGCCAAACGCGTCTTCGCCGAGCGGCGGCTGCTGCCGGTGGCGGCGCCATGAGGGCGGTCGTCGTGGCTCTCGCGGGGGTACTGCTGACCACCACGGCATGCGCGGACGGAGGCGGCCAGACGCCCGCGGCCCTGCCCCCGGCCTCCAGCCCAGACCCGGTCGCGCCCGCCACGGCTCTGTACACGGACTTCTCAGCACCGACCGGAATCGCCTTCGACCGCGCCGGTGCCGTGTACGTGTCCAACTGGTCGGGCGGAACGGTCGAGCGCATCACGCCCGACGGGAACCGGTCAACCGTCGCCGAGGTGGAATCCCCCGCGGGTCTGGCCGTCGACGAGGCGGGGAACCTGTACGTCGCCGGCTACTCCGACGACGTCGTCTACCAGGTCACCCAGGCGGGCGAGAAGCGGGAGTTCGCGACCGGATTCCACACGCCGACCGGTATCGGCTTCGACTCCGCCGGAAACCTGCTGGTCTGCAACCGGGCCAGTGACGAGATCATGCGGGTCACCCCCTCAGGCCAGGTCAGCCGGGTGGCGGGAGGGTTCGACACTCCGGTCGGGGTGGTCGAGGACGCGCAGGGCACGATCTTCGTCTCCAACTATGTCGGCGGCGTGCTGTCCCGGATCGGCGGGGACGGCGAAGTGGTCACGCACTCCAGCGACTTCGAGGGGCTGGGTGTCGGGATGGCCGTCGACGACGCCAACCGGCTGTTCGTCACGGATCGGGCGGCGGGCGAGATCAAACGGGTGGAATCCGACGGCACCGCGGTGACGGTGGCGTCCGGGTTGAACTCGCCGGTGGGACTGGCCTTCAACGGCGAGCTGTACGCGGCGGCCTGGGGAGACGGCGCGCTCCACCGGGTGCCGCGCGGCTGAGGCACCCGGTGGAGCGCGCCTCTCAGACCGCTCCGGACCTGTACGTGTCCGTGTGGCCGGCACCGGGCGTCACCGATCCCTGCCTCCCGTGATCACCGAAGCCGGTCCCAGGTGGGAGGGGCCGGAGGATCCGCAGGCGTGCCAGAGCCGTCAAGTCGGCACTCCCCGCCCTAGCGGAGGCCGACGATCTCGGCGTAGCGGGTCATGTCGCGCTCGTAGTTCTCGTCGCCGATGCGCGGGGAGACCACGACCTCGTCGAGCCCCAGCTCGGCACAGCGGCGGATGTATACGGCGTCGTCCTCCCAGTCCTTCTCCGTCTTCCCCTTGGCCCGCCGGCCGACGCGCAGGGAGACCTCGGCACGGCTGCGCCCCGCGGCCGTCAGGCGCTTCTCCAGTTCCTCGGTGAAGCGGGCGATGTCGTCGTAGCTCTGGCTGTAGCCGGCCCATCCGTCGCCCAGCTCCACGATGCGGCGCAGCGTGGCCGGACTGTTGCCGCCGACGATGATCGGGGGGTGCGGGCGCTGCGCCGGCTTGGGGAAGGCGTAGAGCGGCGGGAAGTCAACGAACTCGCCGTGGAACTCGGTCAGCTCGTCCTCGGCCCAGGTCGCCTTCATCACGCGCAGGTACTCGTCCATGCGCGCGCCGCGGCGCTCGAACGGCACATCCAGCACCGCGTACTCCTCGGCCGACCAGCCGACACCGACGCCGACGCTGAACCGGCCGTTGGAGAGCTGGTCGACGCTGGCGATCTGCCGGGCGGTGACGATCGGGTTGCGCTGCGGGACCACCATCACGTACGTGCCGATGCGGACACGCTCGGTGGCGGCGGCGATCGCGCCGGCCAGGACGAGCGGGTCGTGCACCCCCCGGGTGGCGTTGACCTCGGTCGCGCCCGACTCCTCGTACGGGTACCTGGAGTCGTAGCGCGGCATGAAGACGACGTGCTCGGGAAGCCAGACCGAGTTGAAGCCGAGTTCCTCGATGAGCTGGGCCGACTCGATGGACCAGCGTCCGGCTCGGTGGCCGGCTCCCGGGTACCACTCACTGATGCCGATCTTCACGATGCGGTCCCTTCGCTGTTCAAGAACGAGTCGCGCAGCACATGCTTCATGATCTTCATGCTGGAGTTGCGGGGCAGCTCGTCCACGAAGAAGATCTTCTGCGGCTTCTTGTATCCGGCGAGTCGCTCCCGGACGTACTCGACGACCTGCGACTCGGTGAGGGTGTGCCCCTTCCGGACCACGATGGCGACCGAGACGGCCTCGCCCCACCGGTCGTCGGGCAGGCCGAACACCGCCGAGTCCGCGACCTCGTCCATGGACAGCAGAACCCGCTCGACCTCCGCCGGGTACACGTTCGCGCCGCCGCTGATGATCAGCTCCTGGGAACGCCCGGTGACGTAGAAATAGCCGGCCTCGTCCTGGTAGCCCAGGTCGCCGGTGAAGTACTCGCCGTTCACGAGCACCTCCGCGGTCTTCTCCGGCCTCCCGTGATACCCGGAGAACATGGTGTCGCACTCGATGGCGAGCTCGCCGACCTGGCCCACGGGGACGGGTTTGCGATCGCTGTCCACCACCCGGACCGTGGCCGTCGGCAGCGGACGGCCCACCGAGGCGAAGATGTCCTTGGCCTGGGTTCGGCCGGTCCAGTCCTGGCGGTTGGTGATGGTGATCGGGCCGACGACCTCGGTCATGCCCCACGTCTCCACCAGCCGGTCGCCGATCACGTCCACCAGTTCGCCGGCCAGCTCCGGCGGGAGCGGGCCACCGGAGTGCAGCACGGTCTGCAGGGTGTCGAGCACCTCGGGGTACAGGCGCAGCGCTTCGAGCAGGCCGGGGATCAGTGGCGTGAGGCCCAGGGTGAAGGTCGAGCCGCGCTCCACCATGTGCCTGCCCCACTCCTCGGGGGTGGCGCCCGGGATGAAGGAGACCGTGCCACCCGTGTAGAAGTGCGGGAAGATGACGCCCCAGATGCCCGACACGAAAGACCAGGCGCCGGGAAACGCGCAGTGCCCGTGCAGCGGGAGCCGATAGGCGTAGGGCACCAGTTTGGTGCAGCCCACCACGGCGCGGTGCGAGGCGAGCGCCCCCTTGGGGAAACCCGTGGTACCGCTGGTGTAGCCGATGATGGCGATGTCCTCCGGGGCGGCGGTGTGCGGCAGCGGCGCGTCGCTCGCCCGCCGCAACGCCTCGGAGTAGGACTCGGCGCCGTCGGGGAGGGTGGAGCCGACGGCGAACCACGCCTTGAGCCTCGATGCCGACCGGGTCCGCCGCACCGTGGCGGCGACCCCGTCGGTGTGCACGAGGGCCTGCGCCCCGGAGTCGGTGAGCACGTAGTCGATCTCGTCGGCGGTCAGCCGGTCGTTGACGTGCACCACGGGGTAGCCGCCGAGGGCCAGCCCGACGTAGATCTCAAGGGACTCGATCCGGTTCTCCAGGAGCGCGGCCACGTGGGTCCCCGGCTCCAGCCCGCGGTCGCGCAGCGCGTTGGCCAGCCGTCTGCCCGCCTCCAGAACCTCGGCGAAGGTCCGGCCGGTGCCCTGCGACTCGACCGCGACGCGTGCGGCGAAGCGCCTGCCGGCCTTCTCGAAGACCTCTCCCATCGTGTCGCTCATGAAAGCTCCCTGAGATCGAAAACACGGACCGCGTTAGCGGCCAAAAACAGAGCCAGCTCCTCCGCGGACAGCACCGGTGGCTCTCCCCCGAACGGCTCCGCGAGGCTGATGACCCTATCGATCCAGGTCACGAGCTCCTCGCCCCGGGGGTCCTCCTTGGTGCCGCGGATGATGTCGGAGCCGAAGACAAGCCGGTGCGCCCCCAGCTGGGACCGCATCCTGGCGACCCGCCTGCGGAACTCGGCGTAGTCGGCGAACGCGCACCGCTGCCACAGCGACAGCTCCAGATAGGCCCGCTGCCACCCGGTGGCCGAGTCGAGCGCCTCCGCCCACCATGCCTCGATGCCCGCGTGCGCGAAGACGACGGTCAGCGTGGGGTACCTGGCCAGCAGCGCGGCCACCTCGGCGGGCCGCGAGCGTACGGTCTGCAGCGGGTCACCGCCCAGTGGCGAGGTGTGGACGACGGCGGGCAGGCCCATCTCGACGAGCCGCTCGAACAGCCAGGAATGGGCCGGATCGGCCAGCGCCCAGCCCGCCGCCGGGTAGAGCTTCACGCCGCGGCAGTTCCCCATCCCGGCCGCGTGCTCCAGGATCTGCGCGGCGTCGGGGTGTCGCGGGTCGATGCCCGCGCAGAAGAAGAGCCTGCCGGGCGCCGCGTCGGCCAGAGACTGGCAGCGGGCGTGCAGGTCGCGGATGGGCAGGTGCTCCCCCGCGGGGCGGCCCACGATCGTCCAGTCCACGACCGGCATGACCCCGGCGGCCACCCCGGCGGTGTCGAAGGCGGCGATGGTCAGCGAGCCGTCCGGGTCGCTCTGCCCCTTCCCGACGCGGCAGAAGATGTCCGCGGGGTCCCGCTCGGGGTGGGTGCGCCCCGCGGCCTGCCGCGCCCACGCCCTGCGGAGCCCTTCGGGCAGCCAGGACGCGTCCAGGATGTGCATGTGGCCGTCGACCACAAGGGGGGTGCCGGGCAACGGGTCACGCCCCGGCGAGGATGTGCACGGAGGAGACGGCGGTCTCCCAGTCGATGACACCGCCGCCGATCTGGGCCAGGCCCACCCGGGCCCGGGGCAGCTGACGGTCGCCCGCCTCGCCGCGGATCTGCTGGGTGAGCTCGAAGACCTGGGCGAGCCCGCTGGCGCCCAGGGCGTGTCCCCGGCCGACGAGGCCGCCGGAGGCGTTCACCGGCATGGCCCCGGAGCGCTCGGTACCGCCCTTCATCGCCCATTCCTGCTCCTGGCCGGGCTCGCAGAGCCCCAGCTCGCTCCAGGTGAGCAGTTCGTACGCGACGGACGCGTCGTGCACCTCGACGAAGTCGATGTCACCGGGACCGAGCCCCGCCTGCTCGTACGCCGCCAGGCCCGCGGCCTTCGCCGCGCCGGGGGCGCCCGCCAGACCCTTGGGCGGGCGGGTGGCGATCCGGGAGGCGAGGATCCTGACGTCGCGGCCCGAGCGCTCGGGGTCCGGGCGCCGGGTGACCACGACGGCCGCGGCGCCGTCGCTGATCGGGGAGCTCATCAGCACGGTGATCGGGTCGACCACGACACGGGCCTGCAGCACGTCCTGGGGTGATCCACCGAACCTGCGGTGGGCCATCGGGTTGAGCCGGGCGTTCTCCAGCGACCGCGAAGCCACCCTGGCGAGGCCCTCCATGGTCACGCCGCGGTCTTCGAAGAGTGTCCGCGCGAGGCGCGCCTGGCGGTCGACGAACGGGCTGCGATCCTGCCCGGCGTCGTCGCCCACCGCGAAGCCGTCCTCGACGTCCATACCCGAGCCGAACGCGCTGAAGGTGCGGACGCGGTCCTCGTGGTTGGCCTTCTCCACGCCCAGCGCGAGCACGGTGTCGTACATCCCCGAGGCGACCGCCATCCAGGCGAGGTGCAGGGCGTTGCCCCCGGAGGCGCACGCGTTCTCCACGTTGTGCACCGGGATCGTGCCGAACCCCAGGGGGTAGGTGACGGTCTCGCCTCTGATGCACTCCTGACCGGTGATGAGGCCGGCGAGCGCGTTGGCGAAGAACACGGCCTGGATGTCACCGACCCGGACACCGGCGTCGTCCAGTGCGGCGTTGACCGCCGCCCTGCCCAGGTCCTTCATCGAGGAGCCGAGGAACTTGCCGAACGGGGTCATGCCGACCCCGCGGATTACTGCGTCGCTCTGCATGAGAGTCGTCTATCCCCTCTGTAGGGCGGACGGTGGGGTGGGCCAGGCCGCGCTGACGCCGCCGTCGACGATCAGGCTCTGGCCGGTGACATAGCCGGCGTCGTCGGAGGCGAGGAAGGCGACGGCGGCGGCGGCCTCCTCGGGACGGCCCTCGCGGCCCATGGGGACCACGGCGGCGCGTGCGGAGGTGGGGTCCTCGCCGAACTCGCGCCGGACCAGCGCCGAGTCGATGTTGCCGAGCACGACCGCGTTGGAGCGGATGCCGCGCGCGGCGTACCGGACGGCGATGTGCCGCATGACGGCGAGCTGTGCCGCCTTGGTGGCCTCGTAGGACAGGGAGCGGCGGCTGCTCAGCAGGCCGGCGGTGGAGCCGACGAAGACGAACGAGCCCTGCGATCGATCGAGCATCGGCTGCAGCGCCGCCTGGGCGGTGAGCCAGTGCGACCGGACGTTGACCGTCTCGGAGCGTTCCCACTCCGGAACGCTCTGTGCCTTGATCGGCTCCCGGCCCGAGACGCCGACGTTGCACACGACGACGTCGAGCCGGTGATAGGTGCCGAGCGCCGCCGCCACGGCCGCCGTGCAGGACTCCGCGTCGGCGGCGTCCACCTCGACCGCGAGGCCGGGGACGGCCAGCGCGTCCACGGTCGCCTGGGCCCGGCCGAGGTCGATGTCACCGACCACGACGGTGGCGCCCTCGGCGGCCAGGCGCAGGGCGATCGCCCTGCCGTTGCCCATCGGGAACGACTCCCCGGGACGCGCCGGCCCGTGGCTGCCGCCGCCGAGCACGTACGCGACCCGGCCGGCCAGCCGGCCCTGGATCGACACCTTCCCCCCTGTTCCAGCCATCACGGCTCAGTAGCTGCGCGGCAGACCGAGGACCTGCTGCGCGATGAAGTTGAGGGACATCTCCTGGCTGACCGGAGCCAGCCGCATGATCCGTGCCTCGCGCCAGTAGCGCTCGACGTGGAACTCGTGCGCGTACCCCAGCCCGCCGTGGGTCTGTACGGCCCGGTCGGCGGCGTCGTACCCGGCCTGCGCGGCCAGATATTTGGCGATGTTCGCCTCGGCGCCGCAGGAAAGGTCCGCGTCATAGCGGCCCGCCGCCACCATGGTCATCTGCCAGGCGGCCTCAAGGCGCGCGTAGGCGTCGGCGAGCGGGTGGCTGATGGCCTGGTTGCTGCCGATCGGCCGGTCGAAGACCTCGCGCACCTTGGCGTATTCGGTGGCGCGGCGCAGTGCCGCGTAGCCGATCCCGATGGCCTCGGCGGCGATCAGGATCCGCTCGGGGTTCATGCCGGACAGGATGTGTTTGAAACCCTTGCCCTCCTCGCCGACCAGGCGCCAGCCCTCCACCGGTAGCCGGTCGTAGAAGGTCTCGCAGCTGGCGACGGCATTCCTGCCCACCTTGGGAATGGGCCGGATGTCGACGTGGTCGCGGTCCAGGTCGATCAGGAACAGGCTGAGGCCCTCGAACCGGCGCCGCCCTTCGTCGGGCGCGGGGGAGGTGCGGGCCAGGATCAGCGCGACGTCGGACTCCAGCGCCTTGCTCGTCCAGATCTTCTGGCCGGAGATCACCCAGCCGTCGCCGTCGCGCTCGGCCATCGTCTTGATCCGGGAGGTGTCGGTGCCGGCGTCCGGCTCGGTGACCGCGAAGGCGACATGCAGCCTGCCCTCGGCCGACGGGGGCAGGAACGTCTTCTTGAGCCGCTCGTTGCCGAACTTGAGCACCGGCTGCAGCCCGAAGAGGTTCATGTGCAGCGCCGTGCAGCCGTTCATGGCCGCCCCGGACGCGGCGACCTCGCGCAGCAGGATCGCCGCCTCGGTGACGCCCCGGCCCGCGCCGCCGTACTCCTCCGGCAGCGCGATCCCGAGCCAGCCGCCCTCCGCCATGGCGTTGAAGAACTCCCACGGGAAGCGGTGTTCCTGGTCGCAGGAGGCCCAGTACTCATCGGTGAACTCGGCGCACCGGTCGCGGATCGCGGAGGCGATCAGCTCGTGGTCGGGGTCGGCGTACTCACGCCTCATGCCGACCTGGCCGACGGGTTCGCGGCGCCGGTGAACTCCAGGATGAGCTTGCGCGCGTCGGCGGACTCGTAGGGGAGCATGTGCGCGGCGTCCTGGATGACCACGCTGCGCGCGTGCGGCAGGTGCTCGGTCCACTGGCCGGCGAGGGAGGACGGCACCACGCCGTCCTGCGCGCCCCAGAGCAGCAGCACCGGTATGTCGGCGAGCCGGTAGAGCCGTTCGGCGATCCCGGTGTCCGGGATGGGGAACAGGTAGTTGCTCGCGGCGCCCAGCACCTGGACCCGGCGGATGACGGCCAGCCCGGCCTCGTGGGCGTCGGCGGGCTTCGGCAGGTGCGCGGCGGCGACCGGGCCGTTCGGGTCGGTGTAGACCAGCGGGGCGAGGTCCCGGGGCAGCAGCGCGAACATGTCGGCTCCGGGGTCGGCCTCGTCGAACATGCCCCACGGCGCCATCAGCGCGAGGGACTCGACGCGGCCGGGCTGGGCCGCGGCCATCTCGGCGGCCAGCGTGGCCCCGATGCCGTGCCCGACCAGGCGAACGGTGCCGGTCTCCAGCCGGTCCAGCGCCCACCAGACGGCCAGGGCCATGTCGGCGAGGCTGGAGGCGGGGCGGACCGAGGTGGAGGCACCCCAGCCTGGCAGGTGGACGACGAGGACCCGGCCGGTCTCCAGCAGCTCGCCGGAGAGCGGGGGCTCCTCGAACGCCCCCCACTCGCTGTGCAGGTAGACCAGAACGGGGCCGTCGACCGTGCCGTACTCGTCGACGATCGTGAGGTCGCCCTGGTGCGGGCCCTCGAAGTCGTGCCGGATGCTCACTTCGCCACCGCCTTCACGGGAGCCACCTGCGCCGGCTCGAAGCCGGGGATCGGCTTGGGCCACCATCTGTGCTCGTAATCGGAAAAGACCCCGGACAGGCCGGGCGCCACCTTGGTGGCGAACAGCTCGATGTTGTTCATCGCCTTGTCACGCGGCATGTCGCCGATGTGCATCAGGGCGATCCAGTTGCCGATGCGCATCGTGGTCGACAAGTGCTCCAGCTTTTCCCTGACCGTGCTGGGGCTGCCCGCGATGATGATGCCGAGGTCGACGAAGTCCTCCCACTCGTACTCCTTCGCCGCCCGGAAGCTGTCCGGCCTGGCGGTCGACTTCGCACCCGGGGGCGGGAGCACCGCGGCGAGGGACTCGACGCTCTTGTAGCCGGGAGCCTCGGCGAAGCCCGGGTAGGTGTGGGTGCACCGGCGGTAGAAGTACTTCACGTGGTCGGCGTAGAGGCGCTTGGCCTCCTCGTCGGTGTCGGCGACCAGGATCGGCTGGAACATGCCCACCCGGTACGGGTTGTCGTCGACGCCGGCGGCCTCGGCGCGGTCCCAGAAACGGCGCAGCATCGAGCTGGAGAACTCGGTGCCGAAGTAGGAGAGGAAGAAGAACGGGAACTCGCGCCTGATGGCGAAGTCCATGGTCTCCAGGGAGCCACTGCCGGGCACCCAGATGGGCGGGTGCGGCTGCTGGAGCGGCTTGGGCCAGGGGTTGACGTAGCGCAGCTTGGTGAACCGGCCGTTGTGGCTGAACACCTCCTGGGACTGCCATGCCTTGAGGATCAGCTCGAAGCCCTCGTAGTACCGCTCGCGCACGGTGGCGGGCTTGATGCCGTAGGCGTAGTTGGTGTCCTGACTGCTGCCGAGCGGGAACCCGGTGATGAGCCGGCCGCCGCTGATCACGTCGAGCATGGCGAGCTCTTCGGCGATCCGGATGGGCGGGTTGTACAGCGGCACCGCGTCACCCATGACCAGGATCTTCGCGTCGGTGTCGGCGGTGCGGCGGGCCAGCGAGGCGGCCATCATGTTCGGGCTCGACATCAGGCCGTAGGCGTTGCTGTGGTGCTCGTTGACGCCGATCGCGTCGAAGCCCATTCGCGCCGCGTGCTCAAGCTCGTCCAGGTAGTCGTTGTAGAGATGGTGGATCCGCTGCACATCCATGAGGCGCGGGTCGATGTCCACCCAGACGCTCCGGTGTTTCTGAGCGAAGTCCTCAGGAAGCCCGTCAAAGGGCATCAGGTGAAAGTAAGTGAACTTCACGCTTGTCCTTCTGCAGTGAGTTGGCCGGAGAGTTCAGCCCGCCCGGAGCTTATCAAACGCTTGCTTTATAAATCAAACGCTTGCTTTACTATTTGGGCGCGGCCGCCTGCTCCGGCGGGATCGGGTGGGTCAGGAGAGCCGCCGTACCAGCAGGTCGAGCTCCTGTTTGAAGTCCTCGATGACGGACAGATCCGCCAGATCGTTGACCTGGTGCCAGTTGTCGCGGATCTCCTCGGGCGACACCGAGCGGGAGAAGTAGCCCGGCGCCTGGGCGACGACCACCCGCGCCACGCGCCCGCCGCCGACGTTGTACACCTCACCGCTCACCGTGCACTCCCGGTCGGCGAGCCAGACCACCAGGGGCGAGACCAGCGCGGGGTCGAGGCTGTCGGCCAGGTCGCCGAGCAGGTCCTCGGTCATCCGGGTGCGCGCGCCCGGCTCGATGGCGTTGACCTGGATGCCGTGGCGGGCGCCCTCCAGGGCCAGCGTCTTGGTGACGCCGATGATGCCCGCCTTGGCCGCCGCGTAGGCCGTCTGACCGAAGTTGCCGAACAGGCCAGCGGCGGAGGTGGTGTTGATGATCCGCCCGTACCGCTGCTCGGTGAAGAGCGGCCAGGCGGCCTTCGTCATCCACACGGTCCCGCCCAGGTGGACCGCGAGCACCGGGTCCACCTCGGCCGGACTCAGCTTGGCCATCGTCCTGTCGCGCAGGATCCCGGCGTTGTTGACCAGGATGTCCAGCCGGCCGAAGGTCTCGACCGCGCGGGCGACCACCTGCGCGGCGCCCTCGGGGGTGCTGATGTCGGTGGCGTCGGCCACCGCGCGCCCGCCCGCCTCGGTGATCTCCTTGATCACCTGCTCGGCGGGGGTCAGCTCCGCGCCGGCGCCGTCCAGTGCCGCGCCGACGTCGTTCACCACGACGGCCGCTCCGCGCTCCGCGAGGAGGAGCGCGTGCGCGCGGCCGAGCCCGCGGCCCGCGCCGGTGACGACGGCGACCTGCCCGTCCAATCTGATTTCGCTCACTGAGTTGGCTCCTTGGCTCCAGGTGGAATGGGGGCGCTGATCCGGCCGGGTCATGTCCTAACCGAACAGGGCGGTCATGACCTCGGGGCGCGACCTGAGCGAGTCCGGGTCCCCCTCGGCGACGATCGCGCCGCGGTGCATGACGTAGAGGTAGTCGCTGACGGCGAGCGCCAACTCCGCGTTCTGCTCGACCAACAGGATGGTCGAGCCCGTCTCGTGCAGCGTGGAGATGGTGGTGAACAGGACGTCGACGATCGAAGGGGCGAGCCCCATCGACGGCTCATCCAGGAGCAGCACATCGGGCCGGGTCATCAGGGCCCTGCCCACCGCCAGCATCTGCTGCTCCCCGCCGCTCATCAGCCCGGCGTACTGGGTCCGCCGGGCGGCGAGGACCGGGAACAGGTCGTAGACCCGATCGATCTGCTGCTGGAAGTCGGCCTTGTCTCTACGCTTGGCGTACGTCGCGAGCTCCAGGTTCTCCAGCACGGTGAGCGAGGGGGCGATCCTGCGCCCCTCGGCAACCAGGGCGACGCCCGCCCGGACGAGCCGGTGGCAGGGCCAGCCGGTGACGTCCTTGCCACCGACCAGGACCGTGCCCGACGCCGGCCGGTGCAGCCCGGCGATGGAGTTCAAGGTCGTCGTCTTGCCGGCCCCGTTGGCCCCGACCAGCGCGACGAGCGCGCCCTTCGGCACCTGGATGTCGACGTTCCGGACGGCCTCAACCACGCCGTGCGCGGCGCAGAGTCTCGATACGCCGAGCATCGGATCGCTTGCCAAAGTAGGCCTCCCTGACATCGGGTTGTTCCAGGCACCAGGCGAGGGTGCCCACGGCGAGCACGGCGCCGGAGTTCATGACGGTCACCTCGTCGCAGAACTCCTCGACGAGCCGCATATTGTGTTCGATCAGGACCAGGGTCAGGCCCTCGCCCCTGAGCCGCAGCAGCAGCTCGCCGATCTGCTGCGACTCCGCGTCGTTCATGCCGGCGGTCGGCTCGTCGAGCAAGAGCACCCTCGGCTCGGTGGCGAGCGCCCTGGCGATCTCCACCCGCCGCTGCTCGCCGTACGAGAGGGTCTCGGCCAGCGCGTCGGGGGATGCCTCGACACCCACCTGCCCAAGCAGGCCGAGCGCCTTCTCCTTGACCTCGGCCCGCTCCCTGCGCTCGGCGCGGCTCAGCGTGATCGCGCCCAGGATGGTGGAGCGCCGCCGGGTGTACGCGCCGGTGGCGACCGTCTCCAGGACGGTCATGCCGGGGAAGAGCCGGATGTTCTGGTAGGTGCGCGCCACACCCTCGCGGGCGATCCGGTAGGGGACCAGGCCGTGCGTCTCTTTGCCGTGCACCCGGATCGCGCCGCTGTCGGGCGACAGGAAACCGCTGATCATGTTCAGGACGGTCGTCTTGCCTGCCCCGTTCGGGCCGAGCAGACCGTAGATGCTCCGCTGCGGAACCCGCATGTTCACGTCGGACACCGCGCGCAGGCCGCCGAACGTCTTGACGAGGCCCTCGATCTCGACCGCGAGGACGTCACCGGGGCTGTCCTGGACCGGCATGGTGCTCATTCGGGGACCACCGCCTCCTTGCCGATTGCCTTCTCGTGCGCGGTCTCGGATGTGGCGCCCGGCCTCCTCCGCAGCATGCGGAACCTCCGTAGGTCGACCAGCCCGCGGGGCAGGTAGACGATGATGAGGATGAGCAGCAGGCCGGTGACGATGTCGTCGAACTCGCCGAGCGGGCCGCGCAGCAGCTCGGGCAGAGCGGTGAAGACCACGGCGCCGATGACCGGGCCGAACCAGTGATAGGCCCCGCCGAGGACCACCGCGGCCAGGGTGACGAAGCCCATGTGCGTGTAGAACGTGTCCGGCCCGATGTACTGCAGGAAGCTCGACTGGAGCACGCCCGCGACACCGCCGAACACCCCGGACAGCACGAAGCCCACCAGTTGCACGGTACGCGGAGCGATCCCCAGGGACTGCGCCACGGCCGGGTCCTCCCGTACCGCGGACGCCGCCAGCCCGAAGCGCGAGCCGCGCAGCCGGGCCAGCACGAAGGTGGCGAGCGCCAGGCAACCGAGGCACCAGAACCAGGTGCCCAGGTCGCCGGGGACCAGCATGCCGGCCGCGCCCCCGGTGAAGCCCTCCAGGTTGATCACCAGGACGCGGCCGATGAGGACCAGCGCGATCGTGGCCATCGCCAGGTAGTGGCTGTCCAGCCGCAGGACCAGGAACGCGGTGAGGATCCCCAGCAGCCCTCCGCCCACGGCGCCGATGGCGATCCCCGCCACCGGGGGCAGCCCGAAGGTCAGCACCGCCCATCCGAAGGTGAACGAGCTGACCGCGCCGAAGAAGACCGGCGCCAGGCTGAGTACGCCGGTCCACAGGGAGGCGTAGATGCTGAGCGCGAAGAGCGCGCTGACTCCCGCGAACTGCAGAGTCGTGCTCCAGGCAGCGATGTTCATGTGCTCTCGACCTCTTCAGCCATGAAGCGTGGACTAGGCGCGGCTCAGTCGGCGTTCGCCGAACATCCCCTGTGGGCGAACCACGAGGATGACGAGCAGCACGCCGAATGTGATCGCGTCGCGGAAGCCCGAGGAGATGTACTGGGCGCTGACCACCTCAAGGATGCCGATCATGAAACCGGCCAGGGTGGCCCCCCGGATGTCCCCGTAGCCCCCGACGACCACCGCGGCGAAGCCCTTGAGCAGCAGCGCCTCGCCCAGGTCGAACGAGACGTTGTTCGAGGACAGACCGGCCAGGACACCCGCGAGCCCGGCGATGGCGGCCGCGGTGAAGGCGACGAGCCGGAGCGTGCGGGCCGAGTTGACCCCCACGATGGTGGCCGACCTCGGGTCGACGGAGACCGCGCGGACCGCGGCGCCGAACCGGGTGCGGGTGAGCGCCTGGTGCAGCCCGATGGCCACGAGCAGCGCGGCGACGATGTTGAGCAACTGCGCCGGGAGGATCACCAGGTCCCCCAGCCGGATCGGGCTCGCCTGGACCGCGCGGTCGGGGAAGCTGGTCGCGGAGTCCTTGCTCACCGCCTGCGCGGCGGTGAGCAATATGATCCACACACCGATGCTGGCGATGATCGGTGCGAAATGGCCCGCATTGCGACGACGCAGCGGTTCAAAGGCCACGATGTCCGCCAGAACTCCGATGAGCCCGGCGGCCATCACCCCCGCCAGCAGGGCCAGGGGGAAGGGCAGACCCAGGTCCACCACGGCGAGGTAGGCCACCAGGGCACCCCAGGTGGCGAAGGTGCCGTGGGCGACGTTCAGCACGCCCATCTTTGTGAGGATCAGCGCGAACCCCACGCCGAACAGCGCATAGACAGCTCCGAGGGCGAGGCCGTTCACGAGTTGTTGGATGACGAGTGTCACGACCGCTTCCTCCAGGAGAAACGTAAATCAAGCGCTCGCTTTACTTGACGCTATCGGCCTCCCGCCTGCCATGTCAACGTTAATCAAGCACTTGCTTCACAGTCTCGGCGGCATTACGGTTAAGCGTTGCGCGAGTGCCCTCGCGGGTTCGGCGCGCGTTCTGTGCCGGCCTCCCCGCACGACGATTGGCTGCGCTTCCATGCCACCACCCAGCACGCTCCCACCAGAAAAGGCCGTCCGCCTGCTCCCGGAGAACGCCCACATCGTGGGCGCCCCAGGCTGTGGCACGCCGGAGACCCTGCTCCGCGCCCTGGGCGAGACCGCGGACCTGCTCCACGCCCCCACCCTCTACTCAGGACTCCAACTGGGCGGCTACCCGTTCCTCGACGCCGTACGGCAGGGCCACCTGCGCTACCTCACCTGGCATCCCTACGGCCCGGCCAGGCGCTCGGTCGCCGCCGGGTTCGGCGAGTACGTGCCGACCCGCGCCTCCGCCGTCCCCGGCCTGCTCGACCACTGGAACACCGACGCCGCGCTGGTGCGGGTGTCGCCGCCGGACCGGAACGGGTATTGCAGCCTGGGCCCGTCCGCCAGCTATGTCAGGGCCGCCGTCACGCGGGCGCGGGTCGTGCTCGCGGAGGTCGACCCGCTGGTCCCCCGCACGTACGGCGACACCACCCTGCACGTCTCGGAGATCACCGCGCTGGTCGAGGCCGACACCCCGATGTGCGAGTTCCACGAGGCGGCCCGCGACGAGGTCAGCGACCGCATCGCGGCGCACGTCCTGGACCTGCTGCCGGAGCGGCCCGTGCTGCAGTTCGGCCTCGGCTCGATCCCGGAGTCCCTCATCCACGGCCTGGCACACAGTGACCTGCGCGGCGCCCAGGTCATCGGGATGGCGACCGACGCCATGGTGGCGCTCTTCGAGCGCGGCGTGCTCAGCCCGCTGAGCGTGATGCCCTCCCCCGCGATCTCGGCGGTGGAACTCATGGGCACCCGGATCCTGATGGACTTCGCCGACCGCAACCCCGCGATCGGCGTCTTCGACAGCCGCACCGGCCACACGCCCCGGTACCTGGGCGGCCTGCCCGGCGTGGTGTCGGTCAACTCGGCCGTCGAGGTCGACCTGTTCGGCCAGGTCAACTCCGAGACCGTACGCGGAATCCAGGTCTCGGGGATCGGCGGCAGCATCGACTTCGTCGAGGGCGCCTACGGGTCGCCCGGCGGCCTGTCCGTCATCGCGATCGGCTCCAGGACGGCCGACGGCCAGCACAGCAGGATCGTCCCCGCGCTGGCGTCCGACGCGGTGGTGACCGTCCCCCGGCACACGCCCGACGTGGTCGTGACCGAATACGGCGTCGCCTGGCTGCGCGGCAGGACCCGGGCCGAGCGCGCGGAGTCACTCGCCTCCGTCGCCCACCCCGACCACCGGGCCGGACTGATGTCCGCGTCCGGAGCAGTGACCACAGCGAAATGAGGGATCAACGGTGACCGTACACACCCGGCGCGGGCTCTACTTCGAGGAGATGCACGTCGGTGACGTCTTCAAGCACGAGCCCGGCCGCACCATCACCGAGGCCGACAACGTGCTGTTCTGCAGCATCACCCTGAACGCCCAGTCCCTGCACCTGGACGCGGTCCGCTCGGCCGAGAGCGAGTTCGGCCAGCGACTGGTGAACAGCCTGCTCACGCTGGGCATCGTGTGCGGGATCGGCGTCGGCGACCTCACCCAGAAGACGACGGTGGCCAACCTCGGCTTCGGCGAGATCTCCTTCCCCGCGCCGGTGTTCATCGGTGACACCCTCTACTGCGAGAGCGAGATCATCGACAAGCGGGCCTCCGCCTCACGCCCCCGCCAGGGCATCGTGACGCTGGAGCACCGGGGCCTCAACCAGGACGGCACCGTCGTCTGCCGCGCCCGGCGGACCGCGCTGGTCAATTTCGCTCCCGAGGACGAGACCGCGCGGGCCTGCTCTCCACCCGCCCGGCCCACAGGGCGCCGAACGCGTCCTGGAAGAGCCGCTTG
>NZ_JBSFWD010000078.1:0-32566 GCF_053592655.1 Streptosporangium sp. NPDC002607 | reverse complement strand
CGGGGCGCCGCTGGCGCGGATGGAGATGCGCATCGCCTTCCCGGCCCTGCTGCACCGCTTCCCCGGCCTCGCCCTGGCCGACCCGTACAAGCAGGTGGACTTCCGGGTCTTCAGCATCGTGTACGGCGTGCACTCGCTGACGGTGACCTGGTGAGCGGACAGCCGCCGAGAGCCGACACCTCACCCACCCGGCACCCGACCACCAAACGGCGCAGCAGTGGCTGGCGCACCTGGAGGAGCTCGCCGGGCAGCTGCGCGAGGGCGAACTGGGCCGCCAGCACTGGCACCACGCCAAGCTCTACAACGCGATGCTCGATGCCTTGGTCGACCTCGGGGCGGCCTGGACTACCTCGGGGTTGGGGAACAGCGGAACAGTTGTTGGCGGTGAGAAAGATCTTGTTTCTCGTTGTGGCGGTGAGCTGGTCGAATGCGAAAGGGGCAGGTGGTCAGGGGCCGCCGACGTGAGGGCCGGGGTCCCGAGGACACCGCTAGGTCGGCGGCGGCCGGGTCCCGCAGGGCCTGCAGGCCGCCGCCCGCAGGGGCAGAAGGGCAGTTGAGGGCTGATGCACCGCCTGCTCCAGCGCCAGCGCCGACGGGCGCCGGTCGGCGCCCTTGCGGCGCTTGAGCGTCGGCTTGCCGCCCTCCAGCGTCAGGTCGGTGTTGGCCGGGTAGCCCGCGTCGACCTCGGCTGCGGTCGTGGACAGCTGGCGGCGGTAGTACGCGACCAGCGCGGACGCCTCGGCCGGGATTCCGGCCTGCTCGCAGAACTGTGCGGCCAGCGGCTCGCACTCTTCCCAGCTCATGAGCTGGGCGCTCAGGTTGGCGTAGGAGTCCGAACCGGCCACCGCGATGTCACCCGAGCGCAGCTCGGCGGCCAGGTGGGAGAACACGCACGCCATAACCACTATGCCGCACACACATCTGCGGAACGCAGGGACCACCCCACCGGTCAATATCCCCCACACTCATCGGCCACCCTCAGTACATATGGGAAAGCACAGGGTTACGATCTCTCTGTGGCAGACGAGAGCTATGACGTGATTGTGATCGGGACCAGCCAGGGCGGCCGGTTCCTCCCCCTCGATCTGGCGAAGGCAGGCAAGAAGGTGGCGCTCGTCGAGCGCGACCACCTAGGCGGCGTCTGCGTGAACACCGGGTGCACCCCGACCAAGACGATGGTCGCCAGCGCGCGCGTCGCCTATCAGGCGCGGCGCGGGGCGGAGTACGGCGTGCGGACCGGTCCGGTGTCGGTCGACCTCGCCGCCGTGCGGGAGCGCAAGCGGGGGATGGTCGCGGGCGCGCGGGAGAACTACGCGAGCCGCCTGGCGCAGGACGGGGTCGACCTGATCGAAGGCGAGGCCCATTTCACGGGGCCCAAGACGGTCGAGATCGCCCTGAGGGACGGCGGGACGCGGGGGGTCAGCGCACCGGTGATCGTCATCGACACGGGCAGTAGGCCCAAGCTGCTGACGATCAGCGGCGCGCAGAACGTCCCTGTCCTCGACTCAACGTCGATCATGGAGCTGGGCGCGCTCCCTGAGCACCTGATCATCCTCGGCGGGGGCTACATCGGGCTGGAGTTCGGGCAGATGTTCCGCAGGTTCGGCAGCGAGGTCACGATCGTCCAGACCGGCCCGCGCCTGATGATGATTGAGGACGATGACGTCTCCGACGAGGTCGCCGCCATCTTGCGCGATGACGGGATCACGGTCCTGACTTCGGCGACGACGGACCGGGTCGAGGAGGCAGGCGGCGGGCGGGTGCGGCTGACCGTTCGCACGCCGGACGGCGAGCGGCAGGTCGAGGGCTCCCACCTGCTGTCGGCCATCGGCCGCGTCCCCAACACGGAGGGGCTCACGCTGGCGGCGGCCGGCATCCGGCTGCGCGACAACGGCTTCATCGAGGTCGATGAGTACCTGGAAACCTCCGTCCCCGGCGTCTACGCCATGGGGGACGTCAAGGGCGGCCCGGCCTTCACCCACCTTTCCTACGACGATTACCGGATCCTGCACGCCAACTTGCTCGGCCGCGAGAAGGCAAGCACGCGGGACAGGATCGTCCCCTATACCGTGTTCATCGACCCGCAACTCGGCCGCGTCGGCATGACCGAGCGGCAGGCCAGGGAGCAAAACCGCGCGGTCCGCATCGTGAAGCTGCCGATGAGCGCCGTCATCCGGGCCCTTGAGACCGGGGAGACGCGCGGCTTCATGAAGGCCGTCATCGACGCGCACACCCAGCAGATCCTCGGCGCCGCCGTGCTCGGCGCAGAAGGCGGCGAGATCATGACGATCATCCAGGTCGCCATGCTGGGCAAGCTCCCGTACACCGCCATGGCGAACGCCATCTTCACGCACCCGTTGCTGGCGGAGGGCCTTAACAGCCTCTTCATGACGCTCGATGCCTAGTTCGGGGTTGAGGAACAGCGGAACGGCTATTGGCGCAGGCGGTGATGCCCCTTCTCCACGCGCCGTCGCACCACGCCGTCGGCTCCGGTCACCCCCAGGACCGCCTCCCCGTCATAACGGGCGCGGTGCACCTGCTGCCGCTCGCGCAGGGCCCGAAGGTCAAGGTGGGCCGATTCCTTCGGTGCGAGCCTCGTGGACGGTGCCGGTTCGCGGGTCCTTCACCATCATGGCCTTGACGGGTTCGAAGAGTACGACGGGGCTGGGGTTGATGGCTTTGCCGTCTGACCCGCCGCGCCGACCGCTCCTCTGCCGTACGGCCGGGTGCGGCCCGGGTCCGGCGGTGGATCTGGCCGTACGGGCTCATCGCCGAGCCGCCGGGGACGGTTCATCGGGTCGCTCCCGTCCCGAGCGCGGCGAGGGCGGCGGCGAAGCGGGACGAGGGCGCCTGGGCCGCCACTGCCGCGGCGTCGCCGGCGGTGTCGACGTCCCGCAGGAGGGGCAGCATCCCCACCGACAGGCCCGTCGTACGCAGCCGTGACAGCTGGGCGGCGCCGGTCGTGGGCTGCGACATCGGCACGCCGAGCAGGAGCGCGGGGTCGGGCCGGCGCAGGCCGAGCAGCCAGAACCCGCCGTCGGCGGCGGGGCCGAACACGGCGTCGCGGGTGGCCAGCGCGGCCAGCGCGCCGGCCAGGAGCGCGGGGGTGACCTGCGGGGTGTCCATGCCGATCAGGACCACGGGCAGCGGGTGGGCCCGGTAGGCGTCCTCGAAGGCGGCGGCGAGCCGCTCGTCCAGCCCGGTGCCCCGCTGCGGCAGGACGGCGAAGCCCGGCGGCAGCCAGGGGCCGGTGCCGCCGCGCAGTGCCAGCACCCGGTGGCGCGCCGGGGCGTCGGCCACCGCGCCCAGGGTGTCGGCCAGCGCGGCGGTGGCCAGGAGCGCGGCCTCGGCGGGGGTGAACGGCGGGGTGAGCCTGGTCTTGACCTGTCCGGCCACTGGTTCCTTGGCGATGACGACGATCTGGCCCCCACCGTCGATGTCGTCGACGACCCGGCATGGGAGCGGATCACGCCGTCGGTCTCCCGCCGCGCGGGGCGCGCCGGGCCGCCCGCGGTCCCGGGCGTGCGCGGCCTGCCACATCCTGCTCCGATCGCCGGTCATCTCGTGCCGCCCCGATCGCTCAGGACCTTGCGCATGTCGCCGACCGCGCGCAGCGTGCCGCGTACGGTGCCGGTGACCTTGGACCGCCCGGCGCGAGGCAGGTAGTCCACCCCGGTCTCGGCGATCCGCCAGCCCCGGTCGGCCGCCCGCAGCACCATCTCCAGCGGGTAGCCGAAGCGCCGGTCGGCCAGGTTCAGGGCCAGGAGGTCCGTGCGGCGGCAGGCCCGCATCGGGCCGATGTCGCGGAGCCTCGTGCCGGTACGGCCGGCCAGCCGCCGGCCGAGGAAGGCGTTGCCCAGCCGCGCGTGCAGCGGCCAGGCCGCTCCCGGCACGGGGACCCGCCTGCCGAGCATCAGGTCGGCGTGACCTGAGACGACCGGCCCGGTCACCCGTGGAAGCTGGCCCGGGTCCAGCGACGCGTCGGCGTCCATGAAGCACACCACCTCGCCGGTCGAGGCCAGCAGTCCCGCATGACAGGCGGCGCCGAACCCGCGTCTGGGCTCGCTCACCACCAGCGCTCCCAGTTCGGCCGCGACACGCGCCGATCCGTCCGTGGAACCGTTGTCCACCACGATCGGCCGGTAACCGTCAGGCATCCGCCCCAGCACCCACGGCAGGGCCGTCTCCTCGTCCAGGCACGGGAGCACCACATCGATCTTCATGCTTGAGACGCTAAGGTCGACAGGGCCTGTCAACCCTTATCGGGTGGTGACGTGTCGCGGAAAAATCCCAGCTCATACCTAATGTAGGAGGGTGATCACACACTTCCGGCGGCGGGTCAGGAGCCTGCGTGCGGAGTACGGCCCGTCACGGGCGGGTGCCGGTCCCGACGGCCGCCGGAGCGGGCCGGCGCTCGTCGTCTGGGCCTCGCTCGTCGTCGCGGCGTTCGCCGCCGGGGCCGTCCTGCACGCGCTGGGCATGCTGCCCATCGACCACCTGCCGCCCCTGCACGGGCACTTCCGCACGCCGCCGCCCTCGCTCACGGCGCCCCTGCTCCTGGCCGTCCTCGCGGTCGCCGCGCTGCCCGCCCTGACCGCGCGGCTGCGCTTCGGGGCGGCGCTGCTCGTCGCGTACGGCACGGCTCTGGCGTGGACGGTGCTGCTGGCCGTCTCCGGCGAGGGGCTGGCCCGGCCCCTCACCGGCCCGTACGAGTACCTGGCCGTGCTGCCCGCGGTGGGGGACGATCCGCTGGGCTGGCTGGCCTCCTTCACCGAGCGGCTTCCCGGCTATCCCACCCATGTGCGGGGGCACCCGCCGTTGCCCGTGCTGGTGCTGTGGGTCCTGGCGAGGGTGGGGCTGCCCGGTCCGTTCTGGGCGGCGGTGCTGGTCGTGGTGGTCGGGTGCTCGGCGGTCGTGGCCGTCGCGCTCACCGTCCGGCGGCTCGCGGGAGAGGAGATCGCCCGGCTCGCGTTGCCCTACCTCGCGCTGAGTCCGGTCGCGGTGTGGATCGCCACGAGCATGGACGCTTTCTTCGCGGGGGTTGGCGCCTTGGGGGTGGCCCTGCTGGTGTGCGGGGGCGCCGGGGGCAGGGCTCGCGTTCTCCCGGGGGTGGCGGCCGGAGTGTTGCTGGGGGCCCTGCCGTATCTCAGCTACGGCCTGGTGCCCTACCTGCTGATCCCGGTGGTCGCCGCCTTCGCCGCGCGGATCTCCCGCGCGACGGCGCTCGCCTGTCTGGCGGGGGCGGCGGCGGTCACGGCCGCCTTCGCCGCGGGCGGCTTCCTGTGGCCGTCGGGGGTGCTCGCCACCCACGCGGAGTGGGCCGCCGACCCCGGCGCGGCCCGGCCCTACCTCTACTTCCTGGTCGCCAACCTGGCCGTGCTGGCCCTGCTGACCGGCCCGGCGACCGCCGCGGGCCTGGTACGGATGACGCCCGGCGGCGTGCGCGCCCTGGTCGCGGCGGCGATCGTGGCCGTGCTCGCCCTCGACGTCAGCGGGGTGACCAGGGGGGAGGTCGAGCGCATCTGGGTTCCCTACGCCACCTGGATCGTCCTGGCCGCCGCCTGGTCGCCGAGGTCGCCGAGGTCGCAGGGGGCGCAGGGCCGCCGGTGGCTCGCCGTCCAGGCCCTGACCGGACTCCTGCTGCAGGGCCTCGTCATCTCCCCGTGGTGATCCACCGGACTCGTGTGCCGGTATCCGCCGCGACAGCCCGGTGCGCCCGGGACGGGTCATGGCCGCCGAGGGCGGGAGCATGGACCCGGCGTACGCGATGTCGCCGTGGTAAAGGTCAGCCCAGGGGCGCCGCGGCGAACTCCCGTATCCCCTCGGCGAACCCGATCTCCGCGCGAAACCCGAGATCACGTGCGGCGCGGTCGGGGGCGGCGACGATGTGCCGCACGTCGCCGAGGCGATACTCGCCGGTGGTGACCGGTTCGGGACCTCCGTGCTCGGCCGCGAGAGCGGAGGCCATCTCCCCGATCGTGCGCGGTTCGCCGCTGGCCACGTTGCAGGCCGTCAGCGCCCCTCGGGGGGTGACCGCTCCGAGGGCCGCGAGATTGGCGCGGGCCACGTCCCCGACATGCACGAAGTCACGCCGCTGGCGGCCGTCTTCGAACACCCGGGGGGCCCTGCCCGCCTCCAGCGCGGATCGGAAGATCGCCGCCACCCCGGAGTAGGGGGTGTCCCTGGGCATCCTCGGCCCGTAGACGTTGTGGTAGCGCAGCGCGACCACCGTGCCGCCGACCTCCCGCACCCAGTTGGCGGCCAGGTGCTCCTGGGCGAGCTTGGTCGTGGCGTAGGCGTTGCGGGGGTCCAGGGGCGCGTCCTCGTCGATCACGGCCGGGGTCAGCTCCGCTCCGCACCGCGGGCAGCGGGGCTCGAACCCGCCGCGGGCGAGATCCTCCCGCGAACGCGGGCCGGGCCGGACCCGGCCGTGTCCCGGGCAGTCGTAGGCGCCCTCGCCGTACACCACCATCGACGAGGCCAGGACCAGCCGTCCCACATCGTGTTCCGCCATGGCCGCGAGCAGTACGGCGGTGCCGTACACGTTGACCGACGCGTAGTCCGGCAGATCGGAGACGTCGGCTCCGAGGCCAACCTTCGCCGCCTGGTGGACCACCGCGTCCATTCCGCGCAACGACCGGGTGAGCAGCTCGGTGTCACGCACGTCGCCGACCAGGTGCCCGGCCCGGGGCCGGAGGTCGAGACCGGCGACCTCGTGGCCGGCCGCCTCCAGCAGCTCGGCCACATGGCTTCCGATGAACCCGGCCGCGCCGGTTACCAATACCCTCATCCCGCCGACGCTATTGCCTGATCCGGTGGCGGCCGGAGAACGGCGCGAAAGTTCACGGCCCGTAAGAACTCCGCGGCGGACGCGTGTCGACCGGTTACGCGCCCCATACGCCGGTCCGGCCGGCCGCCTGCGTCCCTCCCCGCGCCGTCACTCACCCAGCCGCCCCGGTCGTCTTCGGTGACCGGGCACTCCTTGGCGAACACGCCTCGATCACTGTCAGATCAAGATTTATAACGGTAAGTTATAATGCTCAGAAGGGCCTTTCCTATCGGAAACAGGACTCAGAGCCTCATGTCGGGCTGTTTGTGTGAGCGTTCCTCCGTTTCGCGTCAGGCACTGACTCCGGGGGTGATCCGTGTCAGATCGACCGTCGCCAGGACCCGCTCAGCACGATGGTGAGCCCGTTCCGAACCCCGGCCGGAAAACCATGCGCCCGGGCCGAGGCCTCACCGAGTGGTTGCGCGAACATCCGCCGCCCGGCCCGTTCCGGCCGGAGTTCTGGCGCAGCCCGCTACGCGGCCCGTGGCTGACCTCGGTGTTCGGCATCGTGCTGCTGGTCGGCATCCCCATCCTCGCGATCACAGGGCTGCTGTCGTACGCCGCTTACAATCCCCGGCTGCCGGGCAACGACATAACCCCCGGCAAGGGGCTGCTGGGTTTCTATCTCTTCGACTGGCCCACGCATCCGGTGTGGCTGTACCGGCTCACCCAGGGAGTGCACGTCATCCTCGGGCTGACGCTGGTGCCGGTGCTGCTGGCCAAGCTGTGGTCGGTCATCCACAAACTGTTCGCCTGGCCGCCCGCCCGCTCCCCGGCCGAGGCGGTGGAACGGGCCAGCCTGCTGCTCCTGGTCGGCGGGGCGGTGTTCGAGTTCGTCACCGGCATCCTCAACATCCAGCTCTTCTACGTGTTCCCGTTCTCCTTCTACCCGGCGCACCTGTACGGTGCCTGGATCTTCCTGGCGGCGTTCGTGGTCCATGTCGCCTTCAAACTGCCGCGGATGATCAGCGCGCTGCGATCACGCGGCTTCCGCCGCGAGCTGCGCACCGGCCTGGCCGACACCCACCCCGAACCGCCCGATCCCGACGGTCTGGTCGCCCCCGACCCGGCGGCACCCACCGTGTCCCGGCGCGGCCTGCTCGCCTTCGTCGGCGGCGGCTCGATGCTGATGTTCGGCCTGTCCGTCGGCCAGACCATCGACGGGCCGCTGCGGCGCACCGCACTGCTGGCCCCCCACGGGCGCGTCTACGGCCCGGGACCGAATGACTTCCAGGTGAACAAAACAGCGGCCGACGTGGGCGTCGACATGGCGGGGATGGGCCCGCAGTGGCAGCTCACGCTGATCGGGCCGCACCCGGTGCGACTGTCCCGCACCGACCTGCTGGCGATGCCGCTGTACACCTACCGCCTGCCGATCGCCTGCGTGGAGGGGTGGTCGACCGAGCAGACGTGGACCGGCGTTCGCCTGGCCGATCTGGCGCGGCTGGCCGGAGCGGCGGTGGGCGGGGTCGACGTCTTCGTCCGGTCCCTGCAGATGGGGGGCGTGTTCAGCCACGCGTCGCTGAGTGCCCGGCAGGTGGCCGATCCCCGTTCCCTGCTGGCGCTGCGGGTCAACGGCGCCGACCTCTCCCTCAACCACGGGTTCCCGGCTCGGATCATGGTCCCGAACGCCCCCGGTGTGCACAACACCAAGTGGGTGCGTCAGCTCGACTTCCTGCCGGCGGATTCATGAGGTCCCGGGTCCGTGACCTGCGCCGGCGGGCGACCACCCGCTACGGCGCCGACCCGTTGCATCTGCTCGCGCTGCTCGCCTGCTTCGCGCTGGCCGGTTACGCCGCCAGCCGCGTCGTCGTCGCGGGCATCTGGGTGGGATTTCTGGTGTGGTTCGTCGGCGCCGCGATCGTCCACGACCTCGTGCTGTTCCCCCTCTACTCCCTCGCCGACGTCGCCGCGCGGTCGCGCCGGTGGCGTCCCCGACCACGGCCCGGCGTCCGGTGGCCGCCGATGACCAACTACCTGCGCGTACCGGGCGGTCTGTCCGGACTGCTGCTGATCGTCTGGTTCCCCCTCATCCTCGGGGGGTCCTCGCGCACCTACCGGGCGGCGGTGGCATTGGACACTAGCCCGTACCTGGGACGATGGCTGCTGGTGACCGGCGTGCTCTTCGCCGGATCGGCGATCGCCTACGCCGTCCGGCTGCGACGAGACAGAGCCCCCTCCGTACGAGGCAAGATCTCCTCCGGACCGCCAGGCCCTCCCAGGCCGTCAGGCACCCCTGGCCCGCCTGGACCATCCGAACCACGTGCTCCTCCTGAGCCTCCGGGGCCGGGGGCTGTCCGGTGAACGGTACGACTCGATCGTGATCGGTTCGCGCCGGCCGTCCCGATGCGGCGACACACTCACCCCGGGCGGACAAGCGCGCGAAGGACTTCGGGGCGCCTTGGCGGGCGAACCCGCGCCGCTCGGCGTCGACCCGCTGCGAGACACGGCCCGGATCCCGGGAAACGGCGCAGGCGAAGCAGGTACGGTTGGGCGACCAGAACATCGTTGTCGCATCCACCTGGTTACCACACCCGGTGGATGCGGCAGAACAGCAGGTCAGAGGGTCAGGGTAAGGCTCCGTACCACCGACGGCAGTGGGGATCGGCGCTCCGGGCCACGGGCACCGGAGGTGGCGGTGGAGGAACACCCGCGTGGAAACGGTCGGCGACAGACCGATCGCCAGCCCACTGAGAAACGCGCTGTCACGGCGAAGCCGGGCATGTTCCTCAGCGACAGCGCCTTCGTGCCGACGCTGTTCTCGCTCTTCCCGCCGGTGCGAGGCAAGGGCGTGCCGTCGCGGGCGCGAAGGGCCGGCACCTACCTGGCCGCGCGGGCCATGCCACTCATTCGCGTCCACGCGGCCAGGCCGTCGTTTCACCTGCGGCGGCGTATCGCCCGGAGGGGCATCGACCCGCTCGTCGTCCTGGGCTCGCACACGGTCGCCGGGGCGTACGCCGTCGCCGTCGGCGGCTGAAGAGGCGCCTTGGACGGCCTCGGCGACGCCCTGATCGGTGACTGGCACCGTGCCGCCTATGCCGCGGTCAAGGCGCTGGCGTTGTTCCTGACCGCCGTGGTGGCGTTCCGGCTCACCGAGCGCCGGACGATGGCGGAGTTCGCCCCGTTCGACTGGGTCGCCGCCGTCGCGGTCGGTGCCATCGTCGGGCGTACGGCCACCGCGTCCGACGCCTCGTGGCTGACGGGAGCCGCGGCGCTGCTGGCCCTGCTCGTCGCCCACTCGGCCGTCACCAGGCTGCGGTTCCTGCCGGTCGCCAGCCGCCTGATCGACCCGCCGCTGCGGATCCTGATCCGTGACGGACATGTCAACCGGCGCGACCTACGCCGCTGCGGGCTCACCGAGGCCGACCTCGAGGCCGTGCTGCGCCGGCACGGGCACCACGACCCGACGGGCATCCACCTCGCGATCTTCGAGGCCAAGGGCGCCGTCTCCATCCTTCCGCATCCCCCGGCCGCCCCGGTAGCCACGACGCCCCCACCGGGTGCCGACGGGTAGCACCAGCCGCCGCCGAACCTTGGATTGACCGCACACGACCGGAAGGAGAGAACATCCACGATGAGCACGGCCTACGCAACCGAATGCTGGCTCACCCCAAGCGCCAAGGCCAACCCCTCGCCGATCCACGGCAATGGCCTGTTCGCCATCGAACAGATCCGCCAAGACGAGGTGATCATGCGGCTCGGCGGACAGCTGATCAACGATGAGGCCCTGACCACCCTCACACCGCCCTACAGCAGCCTGACCGTCGAGGAGAGCGTTCACCTGCTTCTCGATCCCGCCCATCCGGTTCGCTATGGCAATCACTCCTGCGAGCCGAACCTCTGGCACCGCGACGCAACCACCGTGATCGCACGACACGACATCAACCCCGGCGATGAACTGACCATCGACTACGCCACCCACACCGGCGTTGCAACATGGTCGATGGCCTGCCGCTGCGGCAAGGTCCGCTGCCGCCGCACCGTGACCGGCAACGACTGGCAACTGCCCCAGCTCCAGTCCGCCTACGGCACTCACTGGAGCCCGCCACTACTCGAACGCATCAAAGCCGCCACCAGACACAGGCATTCAGACAGTTGGAATACCTGACGTCGCCAGAGCTGTCCTCCGACAAGGACAAGGAAGACGCCCTCAAGCTGATCACGGTTGACCGCTGACCGTACGCCTGCCTGCGGGAACGGGCGTCAAGATCGACTCATGGCCGGTTTTACCCGTATCTCGGCTGGACCCGAATATCAGTAATCAACTGATCCCGGGGCGTGAACACCCAGGATCGTCAACCCGCCGGACGACAGTCTCGGAGTGGTACCACGACTCGCCTTCAGATCATGGCCGAGTGATCGCTAAAAGAGACCGACATCCGGTCCCTGTCCGTGGCCACACGTACCTGGCCGTTGACAGGTCCCATTTCTCACTGTCGAAACCACCGGCCCGTCTCAATCCCTACGACTATCCGATCAGCGACCCCTACGAGAATCTCCTGCTGCCCTCCACTGCTCGCTGGGCCGGGGTGGCCTCGTGTCGCCGGGTCCTGCGCGTCGCCCGGTGCCGCTCCGGGAACGGCTGACCGTAGAACGGCCTTGGGTTCCGGCGAACCCAAGGGTGCACAACCTCCCAGACCACCCCAACAGCCTGGGCTCGGCCCTTGGGATCGCGGGAACTCTGGGGGTAGCCGTAGTTGCCGCCGAAAATCGGGCGGATATCGCTGGCCGGCGATGATGCGGCCGGTTGGCCGTGCCGATCAGGTGCTCGCCTGGAGCATGGCGAAGTCGGCGTGGGCCTGCTCGTCGCGCGGGGGCGACCAGATGGTGGGCGTCATGACCCGAGCACCGGCCGTCCTGGATTGCCGCAGCAGGCATCATGCCGTGGTAAAGATCACCGTCCACTTTCAAGTGCCTCCGGCCCGGTGGCACGATGTCTCCACGGTCCGGGAGTAATTGCCAGCACGGTGCCGATCGGCACCGTCGCCCAGGCCGCCAACACCGCGAACGCCGCCCCCGTCGGCATGTAGTCCTGTGGGGACTGATCGAGAAGCTGCATCCCGGCGACCAGCGGCAGGAACCTACCGACGTTCGATCCGCCGGGAATACCCATGAGGATCACCGGTAGCACGAACACGATTGCGATCAGCACCACGGCCGCAACTGCTCCGCTGCGCAGCAGGGCGCCGAGCGCCAGGCCGACGAGAGCGGCCATCAGCAGCATGAGCGCCGCCGCACCGATTCGCTGCCAGGCGCCCGTGGGCAGGAACGACGGATGGAACGGGGCGGCCACCAGCCTGCCGTACACGTAGCCGATGGCCCCGATGAGCACGAATGCAGTCAGGGCCGCACCGGCCAGCACCACCACCTTGGCCAGGAGGACGCCCCTGCGTGACGGCATGGCGGTGTAGGTCAGGCTGATCATCCCCGACGCGTGCTCGCCCGTCATCGTGATCACGCCGAGCATGCCGATCAGCAGCGCCGAGAGCATCACCCCGACGAAGACCACCGCCCACACCCGCAGCCCGGCCTGGCCGGCGTCGAGACTTGAAAGGCTCGTTACCCCCGTGGACACGGTGAGGACCAGCGCGCAGCCAACGCTCGCCGCGAGGGCCCACAGGGTCGAGCGCAGCGTCCGGAATTTCAGCCACTCCGCAGCCAGCACGTTCATGACATGCCTCCCACAGCCTCGAGATAGACGTCCTCCAGCGACGTACCAGGCCGGATGAACTCGGCCGTGGGCACGTCGGCCACCAGCCGCCCGCGGGCGATAACGATCAGATGGTCGGCGGTGATCGCCATCTCGGACATCAGGTGACTCGACACCAGGACCGTGCGTCCCTCGGCGGCCAGCGACCTGAGCAGGTCCCGCGTCCACCTGACACCCCCGGCGTCGAGCCCGTTGATAGGCTCGTCCAAGATCAGTACAGGGGGGTCGCCCAGCAGCGCCGCCGCGATCCCGAGCCGCTGCTTCATGCCGAGGGAGTAGACCCCGATCCGCTTGCGCACTCCGCCCAGCCCCACCCGCTCGAGCAGGGGTGCGATCCGGTCGCGCGGCAGGCTGTTGGAGGCGGCCAGCCAGCGCAGGTGCTGGTCGGCGCGGCGCCCGCCGTGCACCGCGGTCGCGTCGAGCAACGCACCGACCCTGGTGAGGGGCTTATCGATCTTCTGATACGGCAGGCCGTCGACCAAGGCACGCCCCGCCGTGGGGCGTTCGAGCCCGACGATCAGCCGCATCGTGGTCGTCTTCCCCGCCCCGTTGGGCCCGAGGAAGCCGGTGACCCGGCCGGGGTGTACCTCGAAGGAGAGGTCATCCACGGCCTGGTCGCGTCCGAAGTGTTTGGTGAGACCGGCAATTTCGATCATGCCTTCGACGATCCTCCGTTCGGCGCGGTTTCCGCGTCTGCCACAGGTCCGATGCGGTATCGGACTCTGGTCCGATGCGCGGACCCGGGCCACCGGTCTACCGTCAAGATGTGCCTGCGACCGAGATCCGCCCGCCGCTGCTCAGCCGGGTGCCCTGCCGGGCCTGGGTGCTGCTCGACGGCCTGTGGGCGGTGGGGGTGGGGCTTTCCTACGTGGCGTTGGTGACGTACCACGGCACGGGATGGGTGGGTGTCGTCTCGGCGCTGGCCACGACGTTGCCGCTGGCCGTACGGAGAATCTGGCCGCGCAGCGTGTTCTGCCTGGTCGCCGCTTGCGCACTATGGATGCAAGCACTGATTCCAACCGGAGCGGAGCTCCTGGCTCAGCCCATGGCCCTCTACATGGTCGGGCGGTTGGTCGGCGGCCGGTGGGCGGGCGGCGCGCTGGCGATGGCGCTTGCGGTGGCGGGGATCGCGCTGCTCCAGCCTCCGATCGACCGCACGATGGTCATGCAAGCCTTGCTGGCGGGCGGGGTGCTGGTGGCGTTCTGGGCAGCTGGGCTGATGATGCGCGAGCGCGGACTCTACATCGAGCGGCTGGCCGCGCACGCCGAAGAGCGTGTCAGGACGGGGGCGGCCGAGGAACGTCTGCGCATCGCCAGGGAACTACACGACATCGTGGGGCACAGCCTCAGCACGATCGCCGTGCAGGCGGGGGTCGCCGAACACGTGGGCAGGCCGGAGGTGATGTCCCGGGCGCTGTACTCCATCGGCGAGATGACCCGGTCGGCGCTGCAGGAAACCCGGCGTGTACTGGGCGTCCTGCGCGAGGACGGCGAGGCCTCGCTCGCGCCCGCCCCCACCCTGTCCGACCTCCCCGAGCTGGTCGAGCGGACGCGGGCGGCGGGGATCCACGTGAGCCTGTCCGTCACCGGTGACGTACCACATGAGCTGGGACTGACCGTGTACCGAATCGTCCAGGAAGCGCTGACCAACGTGATCAAGCATGCCGGGGCCGGTCACTCCCGCGTGACAGTGGCGCAGGAGGTGGATGGCACACGGGTGGAGGTGGTCGACGATGGGCGGGGAGGTGGGCCGGGGACGTCTGGCCACGGGCTGGCCGGGTTGCGGGAGCGGGTACGCATGTTCGGCGGCGCCTTCGAGGCGGGGCCCCGGCCGCTCCACGGCTTCCGCGTGTACGCCTTGCTTCCACCACAGGACGCGACTGAGCGCCCGAACCGGACGCAGAGCCAGGTGACGCCGGGACGCACGGCGTCGGCGGAGGAGCAATGACCACGCGGGTGGTGGTAGCCGACGACGAGGCGCTGGTCCGAGGGGGCTTCCGGCTGCTCGTCGACAGCGCGCCAGGTCTGTCCGCGGTCGGGGAAGCGGCCACCGGCAAGGAGGCGGTGGAGATCACCCGCCGCGAGCGACCCGACGTGGTGCTCATGGACGTGCGCATGCCTGTCATGGACGGTATCGAGGCGACCCGCCAGATCTGCTCTGCGCAGCCGGAGGTTCGGGTTCTCATCGTGACCACATTCGACCTGGACGAGTACGTCTACGGCGCGCTGCGCTCCGGCGCCGCGGGCTTTCTGCTCAAAGACACCTTGCCGCCTGACCTGCTCCAGGCCATCCACGTGATCGCCGGAGGCGAGTCGCTGCTCGCGCCCACCGTCACCCGGCGGCTCATCGAACGCTACGTGGCCCACGTGCCCCCACCCCGGCATCTGCAGATCACCGACCGCGAGCGAGAGGTGCTCGTCCTGATCGCCAAAGGCCTGTCCAACCAGGAGATCGGCGCCGAGCTCTACCTCAGCCACGGTACGGTGAAAACACACGTCGGCCACCTGCTGGCCAAGCTCGGCGCGCGCAGCCGGGTGCACCTGGTGATCGCCGCCTACGAAGCGGGATTGGTGCCCTGACCCTGCCCTAGGTGTTCTGTCTCGGGAGGTTGTGGACGGGTACAGGGCTCGACCCAGGGATCCTGCGGCGCGGTGTTTCGGTGGGTCTTTCGCTCCGGTCACGTCGGCGGCCGCCTGTCGGACCAGGGGATCGCCGACATCGTCTGCGGCGTGGCAGGGCGGGCCGGGCTGGGTGAGGCCGACATTCGGGCACACAGCCTGCGTGCCGGGGGTGCGACCGGCGGTGAGCCTTGTTTCATGAGTCGTCACCCATGAAACAAGCCGACCTCCGCGTGTGGACACCACACGCCACCCCTCCGCCGGTCGGTCAGATGTGTCGTCACTCATGGCCAACCCGTAAATGATCTCAGACCCCGACATGGCCCTGCATCACCGCAGGTCAAGGGCATATCCGACGAAAGTTTCGTCAGGACTACTGGGACCCCTGGTGCGCGCGGCGGCTGCCGTCGCCGAGTCGCGGGGCATGGGGGCGGCCGCCGAGGCGCCGCGGGGAGGGCGAGCTGTCGCAGGGGCGGTGACGCGGGGGCGCGCAAACGCCCGGCGAGCCGGTCCGGCCCAACACGACAGGCCGATGCCCGCACCGCCGGTTCGTCTACGTGTCTCCGACAAACGCGGCACTGGACCTCAAGTTCACGCCGGGGGTTTCCCCCCACTCACCAGGTCAGCCGTGGTTGACCCGCCAGAAGTCGGAGACCGTCTGGCGATTCTGCATGTCCCCGAGGAGTCCCTTGGGGTCGGTGTGGAAGAGCTGCGCCTTCCAGTCGGGCAGCCCGGGTGGGGTGACCAGCGGCCTGACCGTGTCGTTGCCGGAGATGCCGCCCTCGCCGATCTCGTGCTTGACGCCCTCCTCGGTCATGATGAAGTGGACGTACAGCTTGGCCGCGTTGGGGTGCTTGCTCTTGGCGGCGATCGCGACGTACTTGGGGTAGCTGAAGCCGACGAACGGCGCCATCCCCTCGCACGTCGCCTGGGTGTACCCCTTGTCCTCGTTGTTGCGGAACTTCGAGATCGACATGAACCCGATCTTCTTGTCGGTGGCGCTCGGCGCGCCCACCGCGCCGGAGATGTCCTCGTCGGAGCCGGTCAGCACCGGCTTGTTGCCCGCCATCCGCTTGATCCACTCATAGGCGGCGCTCTTCTCCCCGGTCTGCAGAGCCTTGCCGTACTTGGTCTGGTACGCCTGCTCCAGCGCCTGGTTGCCGTGCGCGTCCAACTGGGTGAAGAAGGACAGCACGGTCGGCTTGCCCAGTGGGTCCTGCATCACCAGCTTGCCGGCCCACTCCGGCTCGGTCAGGTCCCACACGTTCTTCACCGGGCACCCTTCCGGCGACAGCTTGGTGTTGTAGGCGAAGACCGTGGCCTTCGACAGCGCGAGCAGCGGGTTCTGGTTCTCGGCCGGGATCTGGTCCGTGAGGTCGGCGGGCACCCACGTCTGCGCCACGCCCTGCGGGATCAGCTGGCCCACCAGCACCCCGCCGTCCTCGTACATCGCCGCGTCGATCGTGACGTTGTCGGCGGCGTGCTCCCTGATCATCTTCTCGGCGGTCTGCGGGGTGTCCGATTTCACCCCTTCCATCGTGATGCCGTACTTCTTGGTGAACGCCTTGGCCACCTCCTCGATGTCGCCGCTGGAGTCGTAGACCAGCACGCTGCCCTCCTTCTTGGCGGCGGTGACCAGCGCGTCCAGGTCGAGGTTCGCGTCGAGCGAGGGGCCGGGCAGCGGCTTGGCGGTCGTCACCGGCGCCCCGTCGCCGGTGGCCGTGGAAGGCGCGCAGGCCGCGGCGGCAAGCGCCAGCAGCGCCGTAGAGATGATCTTCCTGGTACGCCTCACGGTAGCGTCACTCCTCTTGCCCATCGGGGTCGTAGGCGCCGCCCAGAGCCCCGACTCGGCGCCGCGATGGGCTCAACAATGAACATCACGTGAATAGCTTGTCAAGACATTCTTACCTTGATGGGATGTCCGACACATTCTCGTTACCGGATGGGCGGCCCGGCGAGCCGGCCTGAGCCGACCATTGGTCAGGACATTCTGACGTCAGATACCATTTGACCGTGACTGCGACGAGATTGGACATCGACCTCGACCGGTCGAGCCCTGTCCCCCTGTACTTCCAGGTGGCCGAGCGGATCGCGGAGGCGATCCAGACAGGCGAACTGCTACCGGGATCCCGGCTCGACAACGAGATTCAGCTCGCCGACCAGCTGGGGCTTTCGCGCCCGACCATCCGCCAGGCCATCCAGTACCTCGTCGACAAGGGGCTGCTGGTCCGCAAGCGCGGCGTCGGCACCCAGGTCGTACACGGCCAGGTCAAGCGGGCGGTCGAGCTCACCAGTCTCTACGACGACCTGCGCAGGGCAGGACAGAAGCCGATGACCCGGGTGCTGTCCATCGACACGGTCGCCGCCGAGGAGAGCGTTGCCGAGGCCCTCGGGGTCGCGCCGGGCGCCGCGGTGCTCCGGCTGGAGCGGCTCAGATACGCATCCGGGGAGCCCCTCGCCCTGCTGCACAACTGGCTGCCGCTGGGATTGACGCCCCTGTCGGCCGAGGCGCTCGAGGAGCGCGGACTTTATGAGCTGCTGCGCTCGGCCGGCGTCCGGATGCGGGTCGCGAACCAGCGGATCAGCGCCCGTGCCGCCACCCCGGCCGAGGCGCGGCTGCTGAACGAGCGTCGCGCCTGCCCGCTGCTCACCATGGTCCGCACGACCTACGACGACCAGGGCAGGGCCGTGGAGCACGGCTCACACGTCTACCGCGCCTCCCACTACTCCCTCGAGGTCACCCTTGTGGAGCGCTGAGCGCGTCATCCCTTCCGGCTACTCATGGTGATGATGATAGATAGTCAGAATGTCAGGACAAACCATTGACGGTTCACCTGTCGTTCATCTAGAACTGGAGGCCCCTGGACAAGGAGCCACCATGCGTGTGGGTTTGTTAGGTCTTGGCCGTATAGGCGTGTTCCATGCCGCCACCCTCTCGACTCTCGTCGACGACCTTGTCGTCTCCGACATGGATCACGCCAGAGCCGAGGAGGTGGCGGGACGCCTCAAGGCCCGGGTCGGAGATCCCTTCGATGCGGACGCGGTGGTGATCGCGACCCCGACCTCCACCCATGCGGAGGCGCTGCTGCGGGCATGTGATCTTGAGGTTCCGGCGTTTTGCGAGAAACCCGCGGCCCCGAGCGTGGCGGAGACCCTGCGGGTCGCCGAAGCGGTCGAGCGTAGCGGCACCGCCGTGCACATTGGCTTCCAGCGGCGCTTCGACGCCGGTTACACCGCCGCACGCGATGCGCTGCGCGGCGACGAGCTCGGCGAGCTGCACCGGGTTCACCTGCTGACCGCCGATCCGAAGCCTCCGGCCGCCGAGTACGTCGCGCTGTCCGGCGGCATCTTCCGTGACTGTCACATCCACGACTTCGACGTCCTGCGCTGGGTGACCGGCCGCGAGGTGGACACCGTCTACGCGACCGGCTCCAACCGGGGCGAGGCGTTCTTCACCGAGGCCGGGGACGTCGACACCAGTGCCGCCCTGATGACCATGGACGACGGCACACTGGTCACCCTGCAGGGCTCCCGCTACAACGGCGCCGGGTACGACGTGCGGATGGAGCTGGCCGGAACCCGGGCCACCTGGGCGGTGGGACTCGGTGACCGGACCCCGCTGCGTTCGGCCGAGGGCTTCGACCCGAGCGGGCAACCGTGGCCGGACTTCCAGGCCAGGTTCGACGCCGCGTACGTCGCGGAGATGCACGCGTTCCTGGCGATGGCGCGAGGCGAGCGCGAGAGCCCCTGCACGGTCCAGGACGCCCTGGCGGCGCTCTACCTCGCCGAGGCGGCTGATCTGTCACTTCGCGAAGGACGGCCGATCCACCTCCTGGAGGTGGTGAAGTGAGGATCGCCGCCGCACCGATCTCCTGGGGGGTCTGCGAGGTACCCGGCTGGGGACACCAGCTGTCCGCCGAGCGGGTGCTGGCCGAGATGGCCGAGCTGAGCCTGACGGCCACCGAACTGGGCCCCGACGGCTTCCTGCCCACCGACCCCGAGCGCCGCGCCCACCTCCTCGACCGCTACGGCCTGCGCGCCGTGGGCGGCTTCGTTCCCGTGGTCCTGCACGACCCCGCCCACGACCCGCTGCCGGGCCTGCGGGCCACGCTGGCCTCCTTCGAGGACGAGACGGTAGCCGTCCTGGCCGCCGCCACCGGCGTGGACGGCTACGACACGCGCCCCACGCTGGACGCCGGGGGCTGGCGCACGCTCCTTACCAACCTGGAGCGGATCCGCCGCGAGACGGCCCGCCCGGTCACCCTGCACCCGCACGTCGGAACCATGATCGAGACCAGGGCGGAGGTGGACCGGATCCTCGACGGCTGCGGCGTCGCGCTCTGCCTGGACACCGGTCACCTGCTCATCGGCGGCACCGACCCACTGGACGTCGTCCGCAAGGCTCCCGGACGGATCGCCCACGTCCACCTCAAGGACGTCGAGGCGGCCCTCGCCGAGCGGGTCCGGGCGGGCGCTCTCACCTACACCCAGGCCGTGAAGGCGGGGATCTACCGTCCGCTCGGCCAAGGTGACGTGGACGTCGCGGGCATCGTCGCCGGTCTGACGGCGGCCGGGTACCCCGGCTGGTACGTGCTGGAGCAGGACGTCATCCTCGGCTCCGAGGACGCGAACCCGATGGAGAACGTCCGCGCGAGCCTGGCCTGTCTCGGAGGCCTCACGTGAGCGTGTCCACCGAGGTGCTGACGATGGGTCGGGTCGGGGTGGACGTCTACCCGCTGCAGGTCGGGGTGTCGCTGCGGGAGGTGGAGACCTTCGGCAAGTACCTGGGCGGCAGCCCGACCAACGTGGCCGTGGCCGCCGCCCGGCTGGGCCGCTCCAGCGCGGTGATCACCCGGACGGGCGCGGACCCGTTCGGCGCGTTCGTCCATGACGCGCTGCGCGGATACGGCGTCGACGACCGTCACGTCACCGCGGTGCCCGGCCTGCCGACCCCGGTGACGTTCTGCGAGATCCGGCCCCCGGACGACTTCCCGCTGTATTTCTACCGCTACCCCAAGGCCCCCGACCTGGAGATCCTCCCCGAGGAGCTGGACCTGGCGGCGATCGCCTCAGCGGGGGTGTTCTGGACGACCGTGACCGGGCTGTCGGCGGAGCCGTCCTGCGGCGCGCACCTGGCCGCCTGGCGGGCCCGGGGACGGGCGCCGTACACGGTGCTGGACCTGGACTACCGGCCGATGTTCTGGCCGGATGCGCAGACGGCCCGCGACCGGGTGCGCGCGGCGCTCGGACAGGTCACCGTCGCGGTCGGCAACCTGGAGGAGGCCGAGGTGGCCACCGGCACGCGCAAGCCGCATGAGGCGGGCCGGGCGCTGCTGGAGGCCGGGGTCGAGCTGGCAATCATCAAGCAGGGCCCAGACGGGGTGCTCGGCATGACCTCCACAGAGACAGTGGAGGTGCCGCCGGTGCAGGTCGAGGTGGTCAACGGGCTCGGCGCGGGCGACGCCTTCGGCGGGGCGCTCTGCCACGGCCTGCTGGAGGGCTGGCCGCTGGAACGGGTACTGAGGTTCGCCAACGTGGCCGGGGCGATCGTGGCCGGCCGACTGGCCTGCGCCCCCGCCATGCCCACCGTGGAGGAGATCGAGAACGTCCTGTCAGGTGGATTTCCGAAGGGGGACGTCGCGCATGCGTGAAGAGGACTACCGGCGGTTGCTCGACGACCGGGCCTGGCACCCGGAGCGGGTGACCGAGGCGGCCACCAAGCGCAGGCGCAGGCCGTTGCCGGCCGGTCGCGACCAGTTGCTGATCATCGCGGCCGATCACCCGGCGCGGGGCGCGCTCGGCGTCGCCGGCCGGCCGATGGCCATGGAGAGCCGCGCCGGTCTGCTGGATCGGCTCATGACCGCCCTGGCCAGGCCGGGCGTGGACGGGCTGCTGGCCACGCCCGACATCGTCGAGGACCTGCTGCTGCTCGGCGCGCTCGACGACAAGATCGTGATCGGTTCGATGAACCGGGGCGGCGTGCAGGGCTCGGTGTTCGAGTTCGACGACCGCTTCACCGCCTACGACGCCGAGTCGATCGCGGCGATGGGTTTCGACGGCGGCAAGATGCTGTGCAGAATCGCGCTGGAGGACGCTGCGACCGCCGCCACACTGGCGAGCTGCGGGCACGCCGTCACCCGGCTGGCCAGGCACGGGCTGATGGCGATGATCGAGCCGTTCTGGTCCAGGCGGATCGACGGCGTGGTGAGGCACGACCTGTCACCGGAGGCGATGATCCATGCCATCAGCGTCAGCCAGGGGCTCGGCGCGACCTCCGCCCGTACCTGGCTGAAGGTCCCGGTGATCGAAGGGATGGAGCGGGTCATGGAGGCCACGACGCTGCCGACCCTGCTCCTCGGAGGTGATCCCGACAAGGCGCCCGACCAGGTCTTCAACTCCTGGAGCAAGGCGCTGCGGCTGCCCGGCGTGCGTGGCCTGGTCGTCGGCCGGGCACTGCTCTACCCGCCCGGCGACGACGTGGTGGCGGCCGTGGACACCGCGGCGAGACTGCTGGAGTCGTCATGACGCACATTCCCTACGGCACCGCCGCCTCGCCCCCGTGGGCGGTGGAGATCACTCCCGAGTCGGCAGGCTGGACGTATGCCGGCCTGCGGATCGTGGATCTACCGGACCATCCGGTGTCCTTCTCCACAGGTCAGGAGGAGATGCTGGTCCTGCCGTTGTCGGGCTCATGCGAGGTCGCCGCGGACGGTCTGCGGCTGTCGCTGTCCGGGCGCACCTCGGTCTTCGCCGCGGTCACCGACTTCGCCTACCTGCCGATCAAGACGTCCGCGGTGATCACTGGCCACGGCCGCATCGCGCTCCCCGCAGCCCGGGCGACCCGCCGGTTTCCCGTCCGCTACGGCCCGGCGGACCGAGTCCCGGTGGAGGCGCGCGGCGCCGGGCAGGCCAGCCGCCAGGTCAACAACTTCTGCGCCCCCGACGCCTTCGACTGCGACAAGCTCGTCGCGGTCGAGGTGCTCACCCCCGGCGGGAACTGGTCGTCCTACCCGCCGCACAAGCACGACACGGCCTCCGCGCACGAGGCCGTACTGGAGGAGATCTACTACTTCGAGGGCGGCCCCGGCTACCAGCGGGTATACGGCACGCACGACACACTGGCCGAGGTGAGCGGCGGCGACGTGGTGCTCGTCCCGCACGGTTACCACGGTCCCTCGATGGCCGCCCCCGGCTACGACCTGTACTACCTGAACGTGCTGGCCGGACCCGCCGAGCAGCGTTCCATGGCCTTCTGCGACGACCCCCGGCACGCGTGGATCCGCTCCTCCTGGGCGGACCAGCCGGTCGACCCCCGCGTGTCGTGTCGCGTCGCGGACGCCGGGAGCGGATTACCTGGAGGTACTTCATGAGGCTCACGGTGGCTCAGGCACTGGTGCGGTTCCTGGCGAACCAGTGGGCGGAGCGTGACGGCGTCGAGCAGCGGCTGATCGCGGGCGTTTTCGGCATCTTCGGCCACGGTAACGTGGCGGGCGTCGGCCAGGCCCTGGCCGAGCAGGGCGCGGGCACCGGCGACGCGCTGCCGTACTACCTGGCCCGCAACGAGCAGGCCATGGTGCACACCGCCGTCGGTTACGCCCGCACGCGCGACCGGTTGTCCACCTTCGCCTGCACCACCTCCGTCGGCCCCGGCGCCACCAACCTGGTCACCGGCGCGGCGCTGGCCACGATCAACCGCCTCCCGGTGCTGCTGTTGCCCGGTGACGTCTTCGCCACCCGGGTCGCCAACCCGGTACTGCAGGAGCTGGAGGACCCGCGCTCCTACGACGTGACGGTCAACGACACGTTGCGTCCGGTCTGCCGCTTCTTCGATCGGATCAACCGGCCCGAGCAGCTGCCGTCCGCCCTCCTGGCCGCGATGCGGATATTGACCGACCCGGCCGAGACCGGCGCGGTCACCCTGGCACTCCCCCAGGACGTGCAGGCCGAGGCCTGCGACTGGCCCGAGGAGCTGTTCGCCCGGCGGGTCTGGCACGTGGCCCGGCCGGTGCCTGAGCCCGCCGCGCTGGCCAGGGCGCTCGAACTGATCCGCAGCTCGCGCAGACCGCTGATCGTCGCCGGAGGCGGGGTCGTCTACAGCCGGGCCTGCGCGGAACTGGCCCGCTTCGCCGAGAACCACGGCGTGCCGGTGGCCGAGACCCAGGCGGGCAAGGGCGCACTGCCGTACGACCACCCGTGCGCGGTCGGCGCGGTCGGCCACACCGGCACCGCCGCCGCCAACGCCCTGGCCAGGGAGGCGGACCTGGTCATCGGCGTCGGGACCCGCTACAGCGACTTCACCACCGCCTCCCGGACCCTCTTCGGCCGGGCCCGGTTCCTCAACGTCAACGTCACCGCCTTCGACGCGGCCAAGAACTCCGGTGCGATGCTCGTCGCCGATGCCCGCGAGGCCCTGAGCGCCCTTGACCAGGCGGACTGGCGGGCCGACCCCGAGTGGACCCGTCAGGCGGCCGCCCTGGCCGTCGGCTGGCAGGCCGAGATCAGCCAGACCTACGCCGGGACGGAGCTGACCCAGCCGGTCGTGCTCGGCATCCTCAACGAGATCGCCGAGGACGGCGTGGTCGTCAACGCGGCCGGGTCCATGCCGGGCGACCTGCACCGGCTGTGGCGGGCCCGCGACCCCAAGGGCTACCACGTGGAGTACGGCTACTCCTGCATGGGTTATGAGATCGCCGGAGGGCTCGGGGTGAAGCTCGCGGCCCCGGAGCGCGAGGTGTTCGTGCTGGTCGGCGACGGCTCCTACCTGATGATGGCCCAGGAGATCACCACCGCCGTGCAGGAGGGCGTCAAGCTCGTGATCGTCCTGGTGGACAACCACGGCTTCGCCTCGATCGGCGACCTCAGCGAGTCGGTGGGGGCCCTTCGCCTGGGCACCGCCTACCGGATGCGCGGCTCGGGAGGGAGGCTGGACGGCGACCGGCTCCCTGTGGACCTGGCGGCCAACGCGGCCAGCCTCGGCGCCGACGTGCTGCGCGCCGGTGATCCGGAGGCGCTGCGGGCCGCGCTGGTCAAGGCGGTGGCGTCCGCGCACACCACGGTCGTCTACGTCGAGACCGCCCCCGGCGGCGGACCCGGCGCCCAGGCCTGGTGGGACGTCCCGATCGCCGAGGTGTCGGAACTGGCCCAGACCCAGGCCGCGCGTGAACACTACGACGAGGCCAAACGCGATCAGCGGCCCTACCTGTGATGGGGTGGACGCCGGCATTCGCCGTGGTGGCGATCCTCTTTGTGCTGATCAGCGGAGCCAACGACGGAGCCACCCTGATCGGGCTGGGGCTCAGATTCCCCCGCTCGCCGGGATGGGCGATCGCCGCGCTTCTCATGGTGGCGCTCTTCGCCGGGCCGTACGTGCTGGGGGTCTCGGTCGCGCGGACCTTCACCGAGGGGCTGGCGGGGCTCGGCACGAGCGGCGGAGCGACGGCGTTCCTGGCGGGGGTGGTGACCGCGGTGATCGTGGTCGCGGTGCTGACCGGCAAGGGACTGCCGACCAGCCTGACTCTCGCGGTGATCGGCGGCATCGCCGGTGCGGGGCTCGGTGCGGGGCTGCCGGTGTCGTGGCAGGGCCTGGGCGCGGTCCTGGCCGTCGGGGCCGGCGCCCCCCTGGTCGGCCTGATCCTGGGCCACCTGCTGGGAACCCTGTCACGCCGGGTGCCGTCCTACCGCCGGATGCCCCGCCTCGTGCTCACCGCCCATCTGCTGGCCTACGCGGCCCAGTGCGTGGCCTATGCGGTGAACGACGGCCAGAAGATGATCGCGGTGGTCAGCGTCGCGGTGGACGTGGGCCGCGACGGGCTGGGCGGGGTCGGCCCCGTCGAGGTCCCGCCGGTGTGGATGGCCGTCCTGGTGGCGCTGTTCCTCGCCGGATCCCTGACCAGTCTCACCCGCGTGGGAGAGCGGCTGGGGCGCGGCCTGGTCATCACCCGGCCGTTGTACATCGTCTCGGCCGAGACGGCGGCCACCGGGGCCGTCCTGGGCAGCTCGATCCTGGGAAGCCCGGTGAGCATGACCCAGTCGATCACGGCCGGGGTCGTCGGCGTGGCGGCGAGCGAAGGAGCCAGGAGGGTGCGATGGCAGAGCGTCGTGAACATGGGTACAGCGTGGCTGGTCACGCTGCCGTCCTCGATGGCCCTGGGCTGCCTGGCCGGACTCGCGCTGAGGCTGCTGTGAGCGGCATGGGCGGTCGCGCCCGGCGGTTCGCGCGGGCCTGGGACGACCTTCGCGGCCGGTCCGGACGGCGGGTCGTCGACCTGGTCCGCGGCCAGGTCGCCGTCGCCCGTGCGGGAGCCGTACTGGCCCGCTCGACCGCCTCCGGCACGATCGAGCGATCGGCCGCGCGCACCCAGATGGCCCAGGTGGAACACGAGGGCGACGCGGCACGGGCCGAACTCGTGCGGGTTCTACGGCGGATGCTCGCGACCCCCATCGACCGGGAGGACCTGTTCCGGCTCTCCCGCTCGGTCGACGACGTGCTGGACCATCTGCGTGACTACGTGCGCGAGGCCGACCTGTTCGGACCGGAGGACCTGGTGTTCGCGGTCGAGCCGCTGCAGGCGGTGATCGACGGTCTCGACGAGCTGGAGGACGCCGTGCTGAAGATGATCGACGACCCGGGCTCGGTCACCGTGGCCGTGCTGGCCACGCGCAAGGCCTGCAGCCGGGTCCGCCAGCTCTACCAGACCCGGCTCACCGAGCTGTTCGCCGGGCCGCTGGAGATGGACACCCTGCGCGGACGCGAGCTGCTGTCGCGCCTGGACGCTGTGGGCCGGCGGCTGGGCGAGGCCGCCGACGCCCTCGCCGACGCGATGCTCAAGCGAAGCCACTGAGGAAGCTGACGGACCACGCACCGCGCCGGTCCTTGTGAACCCCCCTGAAGGAAGTACCCATGGCTCTTCTCACCAAGGCGGAAACGCCGCCACCTCCCCCGAGGCGGCGCAGGCTGGTGTACCGGCTCCGCGTGCTGCGCCACGATCCGACCGCCGCGCTCGGGCTGATCCTCGTCATCCTGCTCGCCTACCTCGTCGTGGCGCCGCTGATCGCGGTGCTGTCGGACGCCTTCCGCCTGCAGTACGGCGACGACGTGCACGCCGGGCAGCAGCCGGGCGAATGGACCGGCTACTACCTGTGGCGGGTGTTCCGCTCCCAGATCAGCGGCCTGCTGTTCTGGGAGCCGCTGCTCAACACGCTGGTGATCGCGGTGGGCACCACGCTGTTCGCGCTGGTCCTCGGGGGCGGCATGGCGTGGCTGGTGACCAGGACCAACGTGCCGGGGCGCAGGTGGCTCGCCGGCGCCCTGGTGGTCCCCTACATGCTGCCGTCGTGGACCTTCTCCCTGGCCTGGCTGTCGCTGTTCAAGAACGAGCGCGCCGCCGGGCAGGTCGGGTTCCTGCAGGCCCAGGGCATCCGGACACCCGACTGGCTCGCCTACGGCGCGGTACCGATCATCATCACTCTGGGGCTGCACTACTACCCGTTCGTGCTGCTCCTGGTCGGGAACGCGCTGCGCCGCATCGACGCGCAGCTGGAGGACTCCGCGCGGATCCTCGGCGCCCCGCAGCGGACCGTCATCCGGCGGATCGTGGTGCCGCTGATGCTCCCGGCGCTGTCCTCGGCCGTGCTGCTGGTGGTCGGCCGGGTGCTCGGCACGTTCGGCACGCCCTACGTGCTCGGCCTGCCGGCCGACTACCGGGTGCTGTCCACCGGGCTGTTCCAGTCGATCCGCGACCGCAGCACCGGCGTGGCCTCCGTACTCGCCACCGTCATCGTGATCATCGGGGTGCTGATCGTTCTCGTCGACACCCGGATGATGCGCGAGCACCGCCGGTTCGTCACCGTGGGCGGCAAGGGGGCGATGGACCGGCTGGGCGATCTGCGCCGCTGGCGCTGGCCCGCCTTCGCGCTCGGCCTGGTGGTCTTCGCGGTGAGCGTTCTCGTCCCGGTCCTGACGCTTCTGGTCTCCACGGTCACCCGGACGCCCCTGGACCTGTCGACCTTCACCCTTGACTACTGGTTCGCCGAACGGCTGCCCGGAGCGGTCGGCTTCCCACACGGCGTCTTCCGCGGTTCCGAGCTGTGGGAGGCGGCGTGGAACTCGCTGCGCATCGTCGGCCTGGCCTCGCTGATCTGCGCGGTCGCCGGCCTGCTGATCGGGTACGTGGTGGTGCGCGGGACGGCTCCACGCGTCGCCGCGTTCCTCCGCCAGGTCTCCTTCCTGCCCTACCTCATCCCCGGCATCGCGTTCGCGGCCGCCTCGCTGTCGCTGTTCGCCGTCGCCAGGGGGCCGATTCCCGCGCTGTACGGGACGACGTTCCTGCTGATCCTGGTGATGGCCGTGACGCACCTGCCGTACAGCTCACGCTCGGGCATCGCGGCGATGATGCAACTCGGCCGCGAACCGGAGGAGGCCGCGCAGATCGCCGGCGCCTCCTGGTGGCAGCGGATGCGGCGGATCATCTTCCCGATCCAGAAGGGCGCCCTCGTCACCGGAATCGTGCTGCCGTTCATCTCCGGGCTCAAGGAGCTGAGCATCGTCATCATGCTGACCACCACCGGGACGCAGCTCCTCACGACCCTGTCGATCGGCCTCGTGGACTACGGATACACCCAGCTCGCCAACGCGGTCGTGCTCGTGATCGCCTTGGTCTCCTTCACCATGACCTACCTGACCCAGCGCCTGACCAAGAGCAGCCTGGCGTCCGGCCTAGGAGGATAGATGCCGAACATCACCCTGAGCGGAATCGCCAAGAGCTACGGCGGTGGCGACTACGCCGTGAAGAACCTCGACCTGACCGTCCCCGATGGCGCGTTCATGTGCCTGCTGGGCCCCTCCGGCTGCGGCAAGACGACCACGCTGCGGATGATCGCCGGACTTGAGCAGCCGAGCGCGGGCACCATCGCCGTCGGTGACAGGGTCCTCGACTCCGTCGAGCAGGGACTCTACGTCCCGCCGGAGAAGCGCGGCATGGGGCTGGTCTTCCAGAACTACGCGCTCTGGCCCCATCTGTCGGTGCGCGAGAACGTCGAGTTCGGCCTGCGCATGCGGAAGGTGCCCGGTCCCGAGCGGCGGGCAAAGGCGGAGGCGGCGCTGAAGATGGTCCACGTCGACGCCGCCATGGACCGCTACCCCTCCCAGCTGTCCGGCGGCCAGCAGCAGCGCGTCGCGCTGGCCAGGATGCTGGCGATCAACCCCACGGTGCTGCTGCTCGACGAGCCGCTGTCCAACCTCGACGCCCGGCTCCGCCTGGAGATGCGCGCCGAGCTCAAACGCATCCACGAGGAGTCCGGCGCGACGATCGTCTTCGTCACCCACGACCAGCTGGAGGCGCTCACGATGGCCACCGACGTCGCGGTCATGAACGACGGCGAGCTGCAGCAGCTGGCCGCCCCGATGGAGATGTACGCCAGGCCCGCCAACCGGTTCGTCGCCGAGTTCGTCGGCAGCCCGCCGATGGCGATCGTCGAGGTCGGCCCCTCTCCCACCGGCCTGGCCGGATCGCTGACGCGCTTCGTCGAGTCCCGCGCCGGGCAGGGCACCGCCCCCGCCGCCGTCGGCATCCGCCCCGAGGCACTGCGCCTCGGCTCGCCACCCGACTCCGCCTGGTGCGAGGACGCCACGGTCGAAGCCGTGCTGCCGGCCGGTTCCTCCTGGACCGTACGGCTGCGCGTCCTGGACACCGAGCTGTACGCGCTCTCCTACACGCCGGTCGAGGCCGCCGCCGGCGAGGTGCTGACCTGCTGGACCGACCAGATGCACCTGTTCGGTGCGGACGGTGTCCGGATCTCCTCCTGGGACAGGATGGAGGTCGGCGCGTGATCCGGCCCAAGGCGTTGCTGCTGGACTTCGGCGGGGTGATCGTGGAGACCTCCCGGCGCCCGTCGTGGGCGGCCGAACTCGCCGCGGAGGTGCACGGCCTCCTCACCAGGGCGGGCTTCGACAGTCTCAGCCTCGACGATGTGGAGAGCGACATCCGGGCCGGCGCGCGCGCCGACAAGTACTGGAAGGACTCCACCTCCCGTCAGTTCGCCCCGGCGGAGATGACGCACCGCGGGTTCTGGGCCGACTTCGTCGCGGGCGACTGGCCGGAGCAGGCCCGCTCGCTGGTGATCGCCGAGGCGACACCGCTCTGCAGGCGGATGGGCGAGCTGCGCAGCGACCGCAAGACCCGGCCCGCGCTGCGGGAGCTACTGGCCGCCTGCTGGGCGCACGGTGTCACGCCCGCGGTCGTCAGCAACGCGCTGTGCGGAGCCGTCCATCGCGACTACATGGCCCTAAGCGGCCTCGACCGCCAGGTGGCGGTGCAGGTCTACAGCGACGAGGTCGGCGTCCGCAAACCCAATCCGGAGATGATCTGGATCGCCTGCCGGGCACTGGGCGTTGACCCCGCGGAGGCCTGGTACGTCGGCGACAACTACGACCGCGACGTGGTCTGCGGGGCCCGCGCCGGGGTGGGGGCCACCGTCCTGATGGTCTCCCGGAGCACCGACGAGATCCCCTACAAGGTGCGCCAGAGCCCTCAGGCGACTGTCGAGGACCCGAACGGCCTTCTGAACCTCCTGGAGGAGACATGGACCTGAACACCTCGCGTGATTTGGCCGCCATCGCGGTCGAGGCGGCCAGAGCGGTCGGCGACCGGCTCAGGGAGGCATTCCGCTCCCGGCCCGAGGTGAAGACCAAGCGCGACTTCCACGACCCGGTGACCGAGCACGACAAGGCGGCCGAGGAGCGTATCCGCGAGGTCCTGGACCGGCTGTGCCCGGGCAGCGTCGTGGTGGGAGAGGAGGACGGCGTCCGAGGTGAAGGCGACATCAGCTGGTACGTCGACCCCATCGACGGCACCGCGAACTTCGCCGCCGGCCTGCCGTTCTTCTGCACCTCCATCGGGGCGGTCGTGGACGGCGAGGTGGTGGCGGGCGTCATCTACGACCCCGTCCGCGACGACGAGTTCACCGCCTCACTCGGCGGGGCCTTCTACAACGGCGCGCCGATCCGCAGCGCCGGAGCCGGTACGGACCGGGAGGCGGTGCTGCTGTCGAGCTACCCCTCCCCACGCGACCTGGCCGCGGAGGGAGAGGTGGCGCTGCACCGCTTCGCCCGGATGGTCAACGCCTTCGCCACCACGCGCCGCCCGGGAAGCGCGGCGCTGAAGCTGGCGCACATCGCCGCCGGGTGGTCCGACGTCGCGTACGGCACGTACGTCAACGCCTGGGACGTGGCGGCCGGCTCGCTCCTGGTGGAGCAGGCCGGGGGCGTCTACATCCCGCTGTCCGGCAGTATCTTCACACCTGGCGGCTACCTCGCCTGCGTGGGCGGCTTCGACCTCGCGGGCTCGGTCATGGCCGAGGTCTCCACGGTGAGGGAGGCCCTGTGATCCGCTGGATCGTCACCGATCTGGACGGGACCCTCGTCGGACGGGACCTGGCCATGGTGCCCGCCGGCCGGGACGCGCTGCGCCGTTTCCTCGCCGCAGGCGGAGAGGTGGTCATCGCGACCGGGCGGATGGAACAGTCGGCCCTCCGCTACTACGAGGAACTGGGCCTCACCGGGGCGGCGATCCTCTACAACGGCGCCCGGACCGTGGACCTCGGCACGGGAACCGTGCTGCGCTCCCGCCACCTGCCGCCGGACGCGTGGAAGGCGCTGCTCGACCTGTTCGGCAGGCTGCCGGAGGGCGTCTATCCGGTGGCGTTCTCCGGCGGCGAGGCGCTGGCGGTCCACGACGTGCCCGAACTGCGGGACTACGCCCGCCGGGACGGGATCACGCTGCGCGACCCGGGTGACTGGTCCGCGCTGCCCCCCGGCGAGGTCATCAAGTGCATGCTGATCGGTGACCCGCTGCCTGATCTGGACATCCCGGGGACGATCACCGTCCGCTCCGAGGCCACCTATCTGGAAGTGCTGCCCGAGGGCGCCACCAAGGGCGCCGCGCTCCGCGAGCTGGCCGCCTCCCGGGGCGTACCGCTGGAGCAGATCGCGGCCGTCGGCGACAACCCCAACGACATCGACATGATCACGACAGCCGGACTCGGGGCCGCGGTCGGCGACGGCCACCCGCAGGTCCGGGCGGTGGCTGACATCGTGGTCGGAGCCTGCGCGGACGGAGCCGTCGCCGACGTGGTGAAACTGGCCCTCAGCTCTTATGCGTAGGTTGTGAAATCGAGCCTCGAACCGCGGGTGCCGATTGGTCACCCGTCCTGGCCGAGCCCCATGCCGATCCCCCTCCAGGACGCCGCCCAGCCGATCATGCCGTCGATGCCGAGCCAGGTGACCCGGGCCTGCTCGGTGCTCGGCGCCGGTGGTGGATCGAGCGGGGCGACCTGCCGAAGACCCGATATGGCCGGTGTTCGCCGTAGAAGGTGTCGAACCCGTGCGGAGCATGCGAGAGGTGACGTCGGTTCCAGATCAAGGCGCGGCCCGGCAACTCACCCCGGCAGGTCTGGAACCAGCGCCCGAAGCGTCAATGCCGAAGTCGTCGCGCCGTAGGCACGGAAGGAGCACCAGAACATGAAGAACGTCACTCACTGGATCAACGGAGCCCTCGTCGAGGGCTCCGGCCGTACCTCCGAGATCTTCAACCCGGCGACCGGAGAGGTCACCGGGCGGGTCCACCTGGCCTCGGTGGAGGAGGTGGACGCGGCCGTGGCCGCCGCCGTCGCGGCCTGGCCCGCCTGGCGGGACGCCTCGCTGGTCAAGCGCTCGCAGGTGCTGTTTCGTTTCCGCGAGCTGATGTACGCCCACCGCGACGAGCTGGCCCGGCTCATCTCGGCCGAGCACGGCAAGGTCCACTCCGACGCGCTGGGCGAGGTCGCCCGCGGCCTGGAGGTCGTGGAGTTCGCCTGCGGCATCCCGCACCTGCTCAAGGGCGGCTTCTCCGAGGGCGTCTCCACCCGGGTCGACTCCTACTCGATCCGGCAGCCGCTGGGCGTCGTCGCCGGGATCACCCCGTTCAACTTCCCGGCCATGGTGCCGATGTGGATGTTCCCGATCGCGATCGCCGCGGGCAACGCCTTCATCCTCAAACCGTCGGAGAAGGACCCCTCGGCCTCGCTGCTGATGGCCTCGCTGTGGAAGGAGGCCGGGCTGCCCGACGGCGTCTTCGGCGTCGTCCAGGGCGACAAGACGGCGGTGGACCGGCTGCTGGAGCACCCGCACGTGCGCGCGGTCTCGTTCGTCGGATCCACGCCCATCGCCCGCTACGTCTATGAGAGCGCCACCGGTCACGGCAAGCGGGTCCAGGCGCTCGGCGGCGCCAAGAACCACATGCTGGTGCTGCCCGACGCCGACCTGGACCTGGTCGCCGACGCCGCGGTCTCGGCGGGCTTCGGCTCGGCCGGTGAGCGCTGCATGGCGATCTCCGTCGTGCTGGCCGTGGACCCGGTCGGCGACGAGCTGGTCG
>NZ_JBSFWD010000077.1:0-33036 GCF_053592655.1 Streptosporangium sp. NPDC002607 | reverse complement strand
GCCTCCCACGACGTCTCCAGCAGCAACCGCTGCTGCGGATCCATCGCCAAAGCCTCACGCGGCGAGATCCCGAAGAACCCCGGATCGAACTCCCCCGCCTCGTGCAGGAAACCACCCTCACACACATAGCTGGTCCCGCGATGTTCGGCGTCCGGGTTGTACAGCGCCCCCAGATCCCAGCCCCGCCTGGTCGGGAATTCCGAGATCCCGTCCCCGCCCTCGGCCACCAGCCGCCACAGGTCCTCCGGAGAGGCCACCCCGCCCGGATAACGGCACGCCATGCCCACGATCACGATCGGATCGTCCGCCGCAGGCACGACGGACGTGGGGATGATCACGTCGGCCTTCTCGCCGAGCAACTCACCCAGCAGGAACTCCGCCAGCACCACCGGAGTCGGATAGTCGAACACCAACGTCGCCGGCAACCGCAACCCCGTCGCCACGTTCAACCGATTACGCAACTCCACCGCGGTCAGCGAATCGAACCCCAACTCCCGGAACTCCCGCCGCACCTCCACCAACTGCGGCGAAGCATGCCCCAACACCACCGCGACCTGTGCCCGCACCAACTCCACCACAAGCCGCACCCGATCAGCCTCACCCAGACCGGCCAACCGCCCCACCAACAACCCATCACCCACCCCCGACACCGACACCGCCGACCGGCGAACCCCACGCACCAACCCACGCAACAGATGAGGCACCTCACCCTGCGTGCGCACCGCCGACACGTCAAACCGCGCCGCCACAACCACCGCGGCACCCACCACACCCGCCGCCTCGAACAACCCCAACCCCTGCTCAGGCGACAACGGCACCACCCCCGCCCGCGCCATCCGCCGCAGATCGACCTCGCCCAGCGCCCCGGTCATCCCCGCACCCTGCGCCCACGGCCCCCACGCCAGCGACAGCGCAGCCAACCCCCGCGCTCGCCGATACTCCGCCAACGCGTCCAGGAACGCGTTCGCCGCCGCGTAGTTACCCTGCCCCACCCCACCGAACGTCCCCGCCACCGACGAGAACACCACGAACGCCGCCAGATCCAGACCCCGGGTCAGCTCATGCAGATACCAGGCCGCATCCACCTTCGGCCGCAACACCCCATCCAACCGCTCCGCCGACAGCGACGGAATCGTCCCGTCATCCAGCACACCCGCGGTATGAATCACCGCCGTCAACGGATGCTCGGCATCCACCCCGGCCAGCAACGCCACGACCTGGTCCCGATCGGCCACATCACAGGCGACGATCTCGACCTCGACCCCATGCGCGATCAGCTCGGCCCGCAGTTCCAGCGCGCCGGGGGCGTCCAGGCCCCGGCGGCTGGTCAACAGCAGACGCCGCACCCCACGCTCGGCCACCACATGCCGCGCGAACAACCCGCCCAGACCACCGGTACCACCAGTGATCAACACCGTCCCCTCCGGATCCCACGAGTGGACACCGTCATCGGCGAGGACATCACCAAGGTCCGAGCCGGGCGCCACCCGTGCCAGCCGCGGCACCCACACCTCACCCCCGCGCACCGCCACCTGCGGCTCGCCTGAGGCCAGAACCGCAGGCAGCACGTCAGACAAGGTCGCGAGCGAAGACTCCCGATCATCTACGTCGACCAGCACGAACCGGCCCGGATTCTCCGACTGAGCGCTGCGCACCAACCCTCGCGCCGCCGCCACGACCGGGTCCGGCGCCGCTTCATCGTCCTCATTGACACCGGCCACAACCCCGCACCGGGTCACCAACACCAGACGCGAATCGGCGAACCGGTCATCGGCCAGCCACCCCTGCAACAGGCCCAGAACCTGCGAGGTCAACTCGTGCACCGACGCCACGACCCCGCCGGCTCGACCAGAGACCGCTTCCGCCAGCACCACACCCGGCACCGGACCCGCCTCCACCAGCGACAGCAGATCCGCATGAACCGGCGCCGAATCCCCGCCCGAACCCCCAGCCGCCCGCAGCACCCCAGCGACACCCAACGTGTCCAGGCCGAGCACCGCCACCGGGAGCGGATCGGCGGTCGGGAGATCCGTCAGCGACGTCCACTCCAAGCCGAACAGCGCGTCCCGCTCCACCCCTCGGCCGCGTCCCGTGGCGGCGAACTGCTCGGCCGCGACCGGCCGCAGCACCAGCGACCGCGCCGACAGCACCGGTTCCCCAGCCGCGTCCACCGCCGTCACCGAGACCGCATCAGCATCGGTCCTGGCCAGCCGCACCCGCAGCACCGACGCACCACCGGCGTGCAGACAGACTCCTCCCCAGGAGAACGGCAACCGGCCGCCCTCGGCATCGTCCAGCCCGGCGAACGGCACCGCGTGCAACGCCGCATCCAACAGCGCCGGATGCAACCCGAACGAACCCGCGCTCGACGCCGCCCGCTCAGGCAGAACGACCTCGGCGAACACCTCACCGGCCTCGCCACGCCAGGCCGCCTTCAAGCCCTGGAACACCGGCCCGTAATGGAACCCGCCCGCGGCGAACTGGTCGTACAACCCGTCCAGCTCAATGACGGACGCCCCCTGCGGCGGCCACACCACCGTCTCGAACGGCGCGGCGGCGCGGCCTCCGGCCGTCAGCACACCGGTGGCGTGCTCAACCCACGGCTCCTCATCGGCGGCCTCCGCCGACCGGGCATAGATGCTCACACCACGACGGCCCGATCCGTCCGCCGCCCCCACCCACACCTGCACCGCGACCGCATCCCGCTCGCCCAGCACCAGCGGCGCGGTCAAGGTCAGCTCCTCGACCACATCACAGCCGGCCTGGTCACCCGCCCGTACCGCCAGCTCCACGAACACGCTGCCCGGCACCACCACCGAACCCATCACCAGGTAGTCGGCCAGCCACGGATGCGACCACAGCGACAACCGCCCGGTCAGCAGCACCCCATCGGAGCCGGCCAGCCCGACCGCGGCCCCCAGCAACGGATGGCCCGTAGCCGCCAACCCGGCAGCCGCCACATTCCCCACCCGCGAACCCGCACCATCAGGCCAGAAACGCTGACGCTGGAACGCATACGTCGGCAACTCCACCCGGTGCCCGCCCGCAAGCACCGACTCCCAGTCCACCGCCGCCCCACACACATGCAACTGGGCCAACGCCGACATGACCGACCACCGCTCGTCCCGGTCCCTGCGCAGCACCGGCACCATCACCGCGTCAGACCCCGTCACCAGGTCCGCGACGGGCTGATCCTCGGCGGCAAGGGTGTCCTGAGCCATGGCGGTCAGCACCCCGTCGGGGCCGAGCTCCAGATACGCCCGCACGCCCTGACCGTGCAGCGCCCGGATGCCGTCGGCGAAGCGGACCGCGCCGCGGACCTGCTCCACCCAGTAGTCCGGCGAGCACAACTGCTCGGCCGTGGCCACCTGGCCGGTCAGGTTCGACACCACCGGAACCTGCGGCGCGTTGAAGGTGAGCGTCCGGGCCAGTTCCCCGAACTCTTTCAGCATCGGCTCCATCAACGGCGAATGGAACGCATGCGACACCCGCAACCGCTTGGTCCGCACCCCCTGACCTTCCAGGGCGGCGGCCACCTCCAGCACCGCCTCCTCCACCCCGGAGATCACCACCGAGGCCGGGCCGTTCACCGCCGCGACCGACACCTCATCCTCGCGCCCGGCCAGCAGCGCGGCGACCTCCTCCTCGGCGGCCTGCACCGCCACCATCGCCCCACCCGACGGCAACGCCTGCATCAGCCGCGCCCGGCCCGCCACCAGCACACCCGCGTCGGCAAGCGACAGCACCCCGGCCACATGCGCCGCCGCGATCTCCCCGATCGAATGCCCCGCCAGCACATCCGGCTTGACACCCCACGAGGACACCAGCCGGAACAACGCCACCTCAAGCGCGAACAACGCCGGCTGCGCCCACCCCGTCCGATCCAGCGCCTCCACCTCGGGCGTGCCCGGCTCGGCGAACAGCGCCTCACGCAACGACCCGTCCAGTAGCGGATCCAGCTCGGCGATCACCTCGTCCAACGCCTCGGCGAACACCGGGAACCGGTCATACAGCTCCCGGCCCATCCCCGCCCGCTGGCTGCCCTGACCGGTGAACAGGAATGCGATCTTGTCCCGCCGCCCGCTCTGTCCCAGCAGGACGCCCGCACCAGACCGGCCCTCGGCCACGGCCCGCAGCCCGGCCACGACATCCTCGCGGGCACCGGCCAGCACCGCCGCCCGGTGCTCGAAGACCGACCGCGTCGTGACAAGAGAGAAGGCCATGTCGGCCAGATCCAGATCAGGCTCGGCATCCAGGTACGACACCAGCCGCTCGGCCTGCGCCCGCAGCGCCTCCGCCGTACGACCCGACACCAGCATCGGGGGCACGCCCGCGGTCGCCGCCGGGTCCCGGTCCTCCGCTCTCGCCGCGATTCGCCGGTTGTTCGGCGCCTGCTCAATGATCACGTGGGCGTTGGTGCCGGTGAGGCCGAACGACGACACCCCCGCCCGCCACGGCCGCTCCACCCGGGGCCAGGCCCTGGCCTCGGTCAGCAGTTCCACCGCACCGGCCGACCAGTCCACGTGCGACGACGGCGCATCCACATGCAACGTCCTGGGCAGCACCTCATGCCGCATCGCCATGACCATCTTGATCACACCCGCCACACCGGCGGCCGCCTGGGTGTGACCGATGTTCGACTTCACCGATCCGAGCAGCAGCGGCCGATCCTCCGGCCGATCCTGACCGTACGTCGCCAGCAACGCCTGCGCCTCGATCGGATCACCCAGCGTCGTCCCCGTACCGTGCCCCTCGACCACGTCCACATCGGCGGGGTTCAGCCCGGCGCTGCCCAGCGCCTGGCGAATCACCCGCTGCTGCGACGGACCATTCGGCGCGGTGAAGCCATTCGACGCGCCGTCCTGGTTCACCGCCGACCCGCGCAGCACCGCGAGTACCTGATGGCCGTTGCGCTGAGCGTCCGACAACCGCTCCAGGACCAGCACGCCCACGCCCTCGGCCCACCCCGTGCCGTCCGCCGCGTCGGCGAACGCCTTGCACCGGCCGTCAGGCGCCAGCCCACCCTGCCGGGTGAACTCCACGAACGCGCCAGGGGTGGTCATCACGGTCACCCCGCCCGCCAGCGCCAGCGAGCAGTCACCGCTGCGCAGCGCCTGCGTCGCCAGGTGCAACGCCACCAGGGATGACGAGCAGGCGGTGTCCACCGTCACCGCCGGGCCCTCCAGGCCCAGCGTGTACGAAAGCCGGCCGGAGGCCGCGCCCGCGCCCATGCCGGTCCCGACGTTGCCCTCGAGGTCGGCCAGCGAGCTCACCATCAGGTAGGAGTAGTCCTGACCGCTCATCCCGACGAAGACCCCGGTACGGCTGCCGCGCAGCCGGGCGGCGTCGATCCCGGCCCGCTCGACAGCCTCCCACGACACCTCCAGCAGCAGCCGCTGCTGCGGATCCATCGCCAGCGCCTCGCGCGGCGAGATCCCGAAGAACCCAGGGTCGAAGTCCGCGATGTCGCGGATGAAGGCTCCCTTTTCGGTGTCGCTTCGAGGTCGGCCGTCCGAATCATGACCCGACAGCATGTCGAGATCCCAGTCGCGGTCGGACGGGAAGCCCGAGGTGGCGTCACCACCTTCGACGATCAGCCGCCACAAATCCTCAGGGGAGGACACCCCGCCGGGAAACCGGCAGCTCATCGCCACGATGGCGATCGGCTCGGTGGTGACCGCGACCAGCTTCTGGTACTGACGCCGTAGCCGTTCGGCCTCCTTCATGGAGCTCCGGAGCGCCTGTACGACCTGCTCACTGGGCGTATCCATCACAGCCTCCGTACATCGGGCGGGGTCGGGAAACCTGCGGCCGGCGTCACCGGTACAGGACACCCACCGCCGCCGCGTCGATCGCGTCAGTCACCACGTCCCTCTCCGCACACACCGGCACCCGGTGCTCTCGCCTGGCGGAGCGTTCCCGCCAGGGAGGGGAGGCGGTATGCACGACGGGGCTCCCCTTAGCAGGAAGGTCGTCGAGCATGCCATCCATTCGGTGAAGTTAGGCCGATGGCGACTCGGCAAACGCCTAGTCTTTAGCGGGCCTGGCGAAGCCGGCCGTGCCCACGGGCCGTGGCCCGGGAAAACTAGTGATCCCCCTAATGTCGCCGCGATACCGTGCGGGCACGCCGACGTCAGGACACGAAAGACGTGCACGGCGACGACGGATCCGCGCCGGAGCAGACGCCTGCGTGTCACTGGCTGTTCGGCAGTCCGGCTCCCGCGATGGAGGTGTGTGTGATGGGCGAGAGCCGCAAGCCACTGCTGTTCGTGAGCAATCCAGGGGCCGGTGTCTTCAATCCCCTGTGCGTGATCGCCGCCGAACTGGCCAGGCGTGGTACGGAGGATCTGTGGTTCGCGACGGATGAATCCTGCAGGGCCGACATCGAGAAGATCGGCGAGGGAAGCGGCGTGCGGTTCGCCTCGCTCGGCGAGACCGATCCAAGGCACTCCCCCGCCGACTGGGACGACGAGATGTACCGGCTGGCCACCCAGCGGTCCCGTTGGAAGGCACACCACGCGGTGGTGCGGCGCGGGTTCGACCCGAGCAGTGGGGAGAAGAAGTATCTGGCGCTCGACGCCCTGGCCGAAGAGCTCAAGCCGGCCCTCATGGTCTTCGACAGCGTGAACCCTCTCGCGCTCATAATAGCGCTCAAGAGGAAGATCCCATTCGTCCTCAGCTCGCCTTTCCTGCCGAGCAACCTGCTTATCACCAGGACACCGCGCGGATTCCCCATGCTGCACACCGGGCTGCCCTTGAACATGTCGTTCCAGCAGCGGGTCCACAACACCGTGTTCAAGCTCCGGGCCGGGCTGATGTTCCTGCATCCGACGATGCTGAGGCTCGCGCTCAAAAGCGCCTCGTACGCGAGGATGCTCCAGCTCCCACGGGAGGCGCTCCGCCCGTCGTCGAAAATCGACTGTGCCGATGCCGTCCTGTGCTATTCGGTCTTCGGGCTGGAGTACCCGTTCCCCCTTCCGGACAGGTTCCACATGCTCGGCGCCATCATCCCGCCGTTGCCGGAGGCGCCGGACGACGGCGACCTGTCCCGTTGGCTCGACGCCAACCCCTCCGTGGTCTACATCGGACTCGGCACCATCACCCGGCTGACCCGCCACGAGGTACACGCGCTGGTGGAGGTCGCCCGCCGGTTGGACGGCAGGCATACCGTGCTGTGGAAGCTCCCGGCCGAGCAGCAACACCTGCTACCGCCCAGGGACGAGCTGCCACCGAACCTCAGGATCGAGAGCTGGGTTCCCTCCCAGCTCGATGTGCTGGCTCATCCCAACGTCAAGCTCTTCTTCAACCACGGCGGCGCCAACGCGTTCCACGAGGGCCTGTATTTCGGCAAGCCGCAGATCATCCGGCCACTGTGGGTCGACTGCTATGACCAGGCGGTGCGCGGCGTGGACAGCGGAGTCAGCCTCACGGTGGACGATCCGCAGACCATCGACGCCGATGATGTGGTCGACAAGATCACCCAACTGCTGCACAACCCCGCCTTCCGTGAGCGCGCCGAATTCTTCGCCAAAGTGCAGCGTGAGGCGGGAGGCACCCGAGCGGCCGCCGACCTGATCCTGGGCAACCCGGCGCTGAAATGATCTGACAGGTACTGCCGAAGGACGTGGCGACAGCATGGAAACGCACAGTGGCGATCCGATATCCATCGAGTTCCCGAGGCGGCGGCGCGGGCAGCTCTCCCCCCCGGACGAGTACGCCTCACTCCGGGCGCAGTCGGGGCTGGTCAAGTCGGCGCTGCCCAACGGCAGCACCGTGTGGCTGGTCACTCGGCATGATGACGTGCGCACTGTGCTCACCGATCCCCGGATCAGTGCCAGCCCCTTACACGAGGGCTTTCCGACGATCGGGCGCAACGGGACGGTGCCGCCGCCCGACCAGATTCCCGGCTGGTTCGTCGCGTACGACCCACCGGAGCACACCCGCTTCCGCAAGGCTCTGATCCCTGAGTTCACGGTACGGCGGATCGCCGAGCTTCGCCCGGCCATCCAGCGAATCGTCGACACCTGCATCGACGCCATGCTCAACGCCGGCACCACCGCCGAGCTGGTGTCCGCGTTCGCGCTGCCGGTGCCGTCGCTGATCATCTGTGAGCTGCTCGGCGTGCCGCGTACGGACCGCGAGCTTTTCGAGTCGAGGACGCGCATCCTGGTGACCTTCACGTCGACCGACGATGAACGCGAGGACGCGACCAAGGACCTGCTGCTGTACATCTCCAAGCTGATCACCATGAAGCAGCGGTTCCCCGGCAGGGACCTGACCAGCCGGCTGTTGTCCGCCGGGGTGCTGACTCCCAAGGAGATCTCCGGCGTCGCCCTGCTGCTGCTGATCGCCGGGCACGAGACAACGGCGAACAACATCGCGCTCGGCGTGGTCATGCTGCTGCTGAACCGGCAGTGGATCGGCGCGCCGGGGGTGGTGGAAGAGGTGCTGCGCTACCTGTCCGTCGCTGACCGGGTGGCGCTCCGCGTGGCCGTCGAGGACATCGAGATCGGCGGGCACGTGATCAAGGCCGGCGAGGGCATCGTGCCGCTCGGCGCCGCGGCGAACCACGACCATGCCACGTTCGAGCGGGCCGACGAGTTCGATCCGAGCCGTTCGGCCCGCCACCACGTCGCGTTCGGGTACGGCGTGCACCAGTGTCTCGGGCAGAACCTCGTCAGGATCGAGATGGAGACCGTCTTCGCGTCCCTGTTCCAGCGGATTCCGACCCTTCAGCTCGATATCGCGGTCGAGGACCTGCCGTTCAAGTACACCGGTGTGCTGTTCGGGCTGCATGCGCTCCCGGTCCGTTGGTGACGGAGCGGCAGGTCCCGGCCGGTCACCTGTCAGACCCGGTCTCTCAAAAATGAGGAATGTCATGCGTGTCAATGTGAACGCCCAGCGCTGCATCGGTGCCGGCCAGTGCGTGCTCATCGCGCCGGAGGTCTTCGACCAGAGCGACGAGGGAACCGTCATCGTTCTGGTCGAAGACCTGGACGATTCGGCTCAGGCCGTTATGCGAGAGGCCGTCGTGGCCTGCCCGTCCAGGTCCATCTCGCTGGCCGAAAGCTGAGGACCATACCGAACAGGTGACCGCGATCTGACTGCACGAACCTGACCCGGCCGGGTGGACGCACACCCGACCGGGTCAATTGGCGTTCCGGACCGTCCCACTACCTCGGGTCCCGCCGTCATGGTCCCGCGCCCACGAGCGGGACCATGACGGCGGGACGGCTCTCGGCTCATTGAGCTCCGCCGTCGAGGGCCGCCCGCACCAGCTCGTCGAGCCCCATCGAGTCGAGCACGTCATCGGCCTCGTCATCGGTGGACGCCTCCGGGTCACCGGTCAGGTGCAGCAGCGCGTCCAGCACGCCGATCTCCCGCAGCCTGGCCATGGACAGCGACGCGAACATCGCCCGGACCCGTGCCTCCTCCTCGTCGACGCCCGAGGCCGCGCCCGTCTCCGGCAGGAGCTGCGCGATCACGTGGCCGGCGAGGGCCTCCGGAGTCGGGTAGTCGAAGATGAGCGTGGAGGGCAGTTTCAGCCCCGTCGAGGCCGTGAGCCGGTTACGCAGCTCGATCGCGCTGAGGGAGTCGAACCCGAGGTCCCGGAACGCCTGATCGGCGCCGATCGCCTCGCGATCGGAGTGCCCGAGAACCATGGCGATCTGGCCGCGCAGCAGGTCGAGCAGCACGCCAAGCCGTTCGGAGCCGGTAAGGCCGGCCAGCCTGTCCCGCAGGGCGGACGCCGACTGCGCGGCCTCCTGCGCCGAGCCTGCCGACTCGACCAGCTCACGGTATCCCGGCAGCTCACTCAGCAGCCGGCTGGGCCGGCCCGCCGTGTAGGAGCGGACGAACCGCTCGTGCTCGATGTCGGCGACCACGGCGACCGGTTCGCCTCCGGCGACGAGGCCGCTCAACGCGGAGACCGCCAGCTCGGGGTCCATCGGGCGCACGCCCATGCGCCGGGACGCCTCCTGCGCCGCGGCCACCTCCGCCATACCGCCGCCGGCCCAGGCACCCCACGCCACCGCCGTGGCCGCCAGCCCGCGCTCGCGCCGCCGCTCGGCCAGGCTGTCCAACACCGCGTTGGCGGCGGCGTAATTGCCCTGGCCGGGGCTGCCGAGCGTGCCCGCCGCGGACGAGAACAGCACGAACACCGGCAGATCCAGCTCTCGCGTCAGCTCGTCCAGCACGACCGCCGGTGCCACCTTGGCGCGGAACACCGTCTCGAACCGCTCCCGGGTCAAGCCGTCCACCACGCCGTCGTCGACCACGCCCGCGGCGTGCACCACACCGGTCAGCGGGAACTCGGCCGGGATGCCGGCCAGCACGGCGGCCAGTGCGTCCGGGTCGGCCGCGTCGCAGGCCGCGACGGTCACCTGGGCGCCCAGCCCCGCCACCTCGTCGCGCAACTCGGCGGCGCCGGGGGCCTCCATCCCCCGTCGGCTGACCAGCACCAGGTGCTCCGCACCATGCCGGGCCAGCCAGCGGGCCAGATGTCCACCGAGCGCGCCGGTGCCGCCGGTGATCAGTACGGTTCCGGACGGCGTCCACTCGCCGGGTCCGTCGGCCTGGCCGGCGGGGTCCCGCACCAGTCTCCGGGCGTACGTGCCGGAGGCCCGGATGGCGATCTGGTCCTCGCCGTCCAACCCGGCCAGCACGCTCGCCAGCCGCCGCGCCGCTCCCCGATCGAAACCCTCCGGCAGGTCGATCAGGCCGCCCCACCGCTGCGGGTGCTCCAGCGCGGCGACCCGGCCGAGCCCCCAGATGGCGGCCTGCGCCGGATCGCGCAGGACGTCGCCGGGATCGGCCGCGACCGCACCTCGGGTGAGGCACCACAGCGGCGCGTCGACGCCGGCCTCGCCCAGCGCCTGGATCAGCAGGGTGGTCAGGGCGAGCCCGCCGGGAAGCCCGGTGTCCCCGATGTCCACGGACTCCCGCAACGCCAGGAACGAGACCACTCCGGCGAACGGCCGGGTGCCGGCGTGCGCGCCCAGCCACTCGGCCAGCGCGGCCCGGTCCCGGGGTACGGCGGCGAGGTCGGCCACCTCCATGCGGACCACGTCGGCACCGAGCGCGTCGATCACCGAGCCCGTCCAGGTGTCCGTGCACAGTTCCTCGGGGAGCACCACCAGCCAGGGGCCGGCCTGCGAGGCCCCGGGGGTGACCGCGCCGTCACCGGTGAGGGGCTTCCAGACGATCCGGTACCGCCAGGCGTCCATGGTGGACCGCCGGCGCCGCTCCCGGCGCCACGACGACAGCGCCGGCAGCACCTTGGTCAGCGCGTCACCGTCCACGTCGAGCCGCGACGCCAGCGCCTTGGCGTCCTCCTCCTCGACGGCCGCCCAGAATTCGGCGTCCACCGGGTCCGCCGCGCCGCCCGTGTCCGCCGCGCGGGTCCGATCCGGGCGGCCCGCGTCGGGCCAGAACCGCTCGTGCTGGAACGCGTACGTCGGCAGGTCCACCGGCCGGGCGCCGGTACCGGCGAAGACCGAGGTCCAGGCGGGACTCATCCCGTGTACGTGCAGCCGGGCGAGTGCGGTGACGAGGGCCCGGTGCTCGTCGCGGTCCCTGCGCAGCAGGGGGACCAGTTCCGCCTCGGCCTCCGCGGGGATGGTGTCGCGGGCCATCGCGGTCAGGGTCCCGTCCGGGCCGATCTCGATGTAGCGGGTCACCCCTGCCTCGTGCGCCGCCCGGATCCCGTCGGCGAACCGTACGGCGCTCCGTACGTGCGCCACCCAGTAGTCCGGGGAGCACAGCTCGGCCGTGACGAGATCGCCGGTCACGTTCGAGATCATCGGGATTCGCGGCACGGAGTAGGAGACGCCTTCGGCGACCGCCCGGAAGTCCGCCAGCATCGGCTCCATCAGCGGCGAGTGGAACGCGTGCGAGACCCGCAGCCGCCTCGTCCGGCGCCCGCTCTCCGCCAGCGCGCCCGCCACGTCGAGCACCTCCCGCTCCGCCCCGGCTATCACCACGGACTCCGGGCCGTTGACCGCGGCGACGGAGACCCGGTGCTCGTGCCCGGCCAGCGCCCGCAGCACCTCCTCCTCGCCGGCCTGGACGGCGACCATCGCACCGCCGGCCGGAAGCCGCTGCATGAGCGCACCCCTGGCCGCCACCAGCGCGCAGGCGTCCTCCAGTGACAGCACGCCCGCGACGTGCGCCGCGGCCAACTCGCCGACCGAGTGCCCGATCAGCACGTCAGGGGTGAGATCCCAGGACTCCAGCAGGCGGAACAGGGCCACCTCGACCGCGAACAGTGCCGGCTGGGTCCATCCGGTCCCATCGAGCAGCCCGGCCTCGGGTGTGCCCGCCGGGGCGAACAGGATCTCCCGCAGCGGGCGGTCCAGCCTGGCGTCCAGATGCGCCAGTACGGCGTCGAGCGCGTCGGCGAAGACCGGGAACCGGTCGTAGAGCTCGCGGCCCATCTCCGCCCGCTGGCTGCCCTGGCCGGTGAACAGGAACGCCGTCTTGCCCGCTCGCCCGATCCGGCCGTCGAGCACGTGGGGAGCCGGGTTTCCGTCCGCCGCCGCCATCAGGCCGTCCACCAGCTCCGCACGGCTGCCGGCCAGGACGACGAGCCGCTGCCGGAAGCTCGACCGGGTGGTGGCCAGGGAGTACCCGAGATCGGCCAGGCCGAGCTCGGGGTGCTCGACGAGGTGATCGAGCAGGCGTAGCGCCTGTGCCCGCACCGCGGCCGGAGTCTTGGCCGACAGCGGGACCGGCAGGAGTCCGGGAACCGCTGCGACGGGCATCCCGCGGAGCCCCGTATCGGCCCCTGACGGCCCGGTGAAAGGCGCCTCCTCGATGATCACGTGTGAGTTCGTGCCGGTGGCTCCGAAGGACGAGATCCCGGCCCGGCGCGGGCGTCCGGCATCAGGCCACGGCCTGGCCTCGGCCAGCAGCTCCACCGCGCCCGCCGACCAGTTCACGTGCGACGACGGCGCGTCCAGGTGCAGCGTCCTCGGCGCCACCCCGTGCCTGATGGCCATGACCATCTTGATCAGTCCGGCGACTCCGGCCGCCGCCTGCGTGTGCCCGATGTTGGACTTGATCGACCCGAGCAGCAGCGGTCGCTCACGGTTCTGACCGTAGGTCTCCAGCAGGGCCTGCGCCTCGATCGGGTCGCCCAGCCTGGTGCCCGTGCCGTGCGCCTCCACCACGTCCACGTCGGACGGGGTCAGCCCGGCACCGGCCAGGGCGCGGTGGATCACCTTCCGCTGTGACGGGCCGCTCGGCGCGGTGAATCCGTTGGACGCGCCGTCCTGGTTGACGGCCGAACCGCGCAGGATCGCCAGCACGTGATGGCCGTTGCGCCGGGCATCCGACAGCCGTTCGACGACGAGCATGCCGACGCCCTCCGCCCAGCCCGTGCCGTCGGCGGCGTCGGAGAACGCCTTGCACCGGCCGTCCGGGGACAGCGCCCCCATCTCGCCGAACTCGACGAAGCCCACCGGGGTGGACATCACGGCGACCCCACCGGCGAGAGCCAGCGAGCACTCCCCGGCCCGCAGCGCCTGGGCGGCCAGGTGCAACGCCACCAGCGACGAGGAGCAGGCGGTGTCCGCGGTCACCGCGGGCCCCACCAGGCCGAAGGTGTAGGACAGCCGGCCGGAGATCACGCTGGCCGCCTGGGCCGTCTGCGCGTGACCGTGATGATCGCGGGGTGGCTGGTAGTCACCACCGGTGGCGCCGACGTAGACGCCCACATCGCCGCCCCGCAGGCCGGCGGGGTCGATGCCCGCCCGTTCGAACGCCTCCCAGGCGGCTTCGAGCACCAGCCGCTGCTGCGGGTCCATCACCATCGCCTCACGGGGCGAGATGCCGAAGAAACCCGGATCGAAGTCGGCGGCGTCGTAGAGGAAACCGCCTCCGGCCGCCGTGCTGCGGCCACGCCCGTCGGCGTCCCCACCGGACAGCGCGTCCAGGTCCCAGCCCCGGTCGGCGGGGAACGCGCCGACCGCGTCCACCTCGCCGGTGACCAGCCGCCACAGGTCCTCCGGCGAGCGGACGCCGCCCGGGTACCGGCAGCTCATGCCGACGATGACGATCGGGTCGTCCGAGGGCGCGGCCGGCAGGGGCGCTCGGCTCTCCTCGCCGAGGCTCTCCTCGCCGAGCACCTGGGCCGCCAGATGTCCGGCGAGTTCCACCGGTGTCGGGTGGTCGAAGACGAGCGTGGCCGGCAGGGTCAGCCCGGTCGCGGCGTTGAGCTGGTTACGCAGGTCGACCGCGGTGAGAGAGTCGAACCCGAAGTCCCGGAAGGCCCGATCGGCCTCGATCGCGGCGCCGTCCGCGTGCCCGAGGACCGAGGCGGCCCTGGCCACCACCAGGTCGAGGACGAGGCCCGTGCGCTCGGCCGCCGGCAGCCCGAGAAGGCGGTCCCGGAGCGCGGCCGCCACGGTGGGCTCACCGTCGTGGGCGCCGCCGCCCGCCGCCTCGATCGCCTGCCGGGCCTGGGGCAGCTCGTCCAGCAGCGGGGTCGGCCGCACCGCGAGGAAGGCCGGGGCGAACCGGTCCCACGCCACGTCGGCGACCGTCACCGCGCTCTCGCCGTTCGCGACGACCCGGCCCAGCGCGCTGAGCGCGAGCGCAGGCGCCAGGGCGGGCAGCCCGTTCGCCCGCAGGTGCAGGTCCATTCCCCTGTCCGTGGTCACGCCGCTGTCCGCCCATGCCGACCAGGACACGGCGGTCCCCACCACGCCTCGGGCGCGGCGCGCTTCGATCAGTGCGTCCCGGACCGCCTCCGCGGCGGCGGCGCCCCCTCGGCCGGCGACGCCCCAGACGCCGGAAAGCGAGCAGAACAGAACGAACGCATCCAACTCCCGGTCTTTCAGCAGGGAGTCCAGGTGCACCGCCCCGGCGGCGTAGGCCGCGGCGGTCGCGGCCATGTCCGCCGGCTCGGTCTCCTCCAGGGGAGCGGCCTCGGCCGGTTCCTCGGCGTAGATGACCGCGTCCGGCGGGAACTCCGCCAGCAGGGCGGCCACGGCCTCCCGATCCACCAGGTCGCAGTGCCTGATCGTCACCCGGGGATCCACCTCGGCGGGCTCCTGCGGGGCGGGGCGCCCGGCCAGCACGACTCGGCCGGCGCCCGCGTCGGCCAGCCAGCGGGCGATGCGCCCGCCGGAGACTCCCGTGTCCCCGGCGACCAGCACCGTGCCACGAGGCCGCCACGACCGGTCGGCGTCCCCGGCCGGGGCCGGGACGAGCCGGCGGCCGAACACTCCGGAGGCGCGCACGGCGACCTCGCTCTCGCCGTCCGGGCCGTCGGCCAGCACGCCGGCGAACCGGGCGACGGCCCGCCGGTCGAGCAGTTCGGGCAGGTCGATCATGCCTCCCCAGCGCCGGGGGTGCTCCAGCGCCGCCACCCGGCCGAGGCCCCAGACCGCGGCCTGACCCGGGCTCGGTGGCGAGTCGGATCGGCCCACCGACACCGCGCCTCGGGTGACGCACCACAGCGGCGCGTCGACACCCGCGTCGCCCAGCGCCCGCACCAGCGCGGCCGTCAACGCCACCTCGGGCAGGCCGTCACCGCCCGTCCCGGCGAGCGCCAGCAGGGAGATCACACCCACCGGCGCCCGGCCGTCGGCGTCCGGGCCGCCGAGCAGTTCGACGAGCTGTGCGGCCAGCCTCGCGCGACCGGTGTGCGTGACGTCGAGACGCATCAGGGCATCGGGGCCCGCCAGGGCGGCACCCACGGCATCGAGCGCCTCCGCCCACTCCCCCTCCTCGGACCGGCCGGCCGGGACGGCCACCAGCCACTTCCCGGATGGGACAGCGGACGGCACGGCGGCCAGGGGCTTCCAGGCCACCCGGTAGCTCCAGGAGTCCACGAGGGTGTGCTCGCGGCGCGAGCGGCGCCAGGATGACAGCGCGGGCAGCACCGTTGACAGCGAGTCCGCCTCCAGATCCAGCGTGGCCGCCACGGACGTCAGGTCCGCACGCTCGATCGCGGCCCAGAACTCGGCGTCCACCGGGTCCCCCGCCGGGGCGACGACCGGGGCGACGGCCTCGGGCCAGTACCTCCGGCGCTGGAAGGCGTACGTGGGCAGGTCGACGCGCCGCGCGCCGCATCCGGTGAAGAGGGACCGCCAGTCCACCGGCAGCCCGTGGACGTGCAGCCGGGCCAGCGCGTCCACGGCCGACGCCTCCTCGCCGCGGTCCTTACGCAGCATCGGCACGACCAGGGTGCCGGCCTCGGTACCGTCGGCCGCCAGGCAGTGCTGGGTCAGCGCGGACAGCACGCCGTCCGGGCCGAGCTCGACGAACGTGCTCACGCCGGAACCGCGCAGGGTGCGCACGCAGTCGGCGAAGCGGACCGCCTGCCGAGCGTGGTCGACCCAGTAGTCGGGTGCGCAGAGCCGCTCGACGGCGACCGGCTCACCGGTCAGGCCGGAGACGAGCGGGATGGCCGGCGGTGAGAACCCGAGCCCTCGTACGGCCCGGCGGAACTCCTCCAGCATGGGGTCCATCAACGGCGAATGGAACGCGTGGCTGACGGCCAGCCGGCTGGTCTTGCGGCCCTCGGCCGCGAGGTGGGCGGCGAGCTCGGTGACCGGCCCCTCCACCCCGGCGATCACCACCGCCGACGGTCCGTTGACCGCGGCGATCGACACCTCGTGCTCGCGTCCGGCGAGCATCGGGAGAACCTCGTCCTCGGTGGCCTGTACGGAGACCATCGCGCCCCCGGCCGGTAGCACCTGCATCAGGCGCCCCCTGGCGGCGACCAGGGTGCACGCGTCCGCCAGTGTCAGCACACCGGCGACGTGCGCCGCGGCGATCTCGCCGATCGAGTGCCCGGCCACCAGGTCCGGGCGCAGCCCCCACGACTCCGCCAGGCGGAACAGAGCCACCTCGATCGCGAACAGCGCGGGCTGCGTCCACTGGGTCTGGTCAAGCCGCTCGGCCTCGGGCGAGCCCGCCTCGGCGAACAGGATCGTCCGCAGCGGGCGGTCCAGCTCGACGTCGAGCTGCGCGAGCACCGCGTCCAGTGCCTGCGCGAACACCGGGAACCTGGCGTACAACTCCCGGCCCATGCCGGGGCGCTGGGAGCCCTGCCCGGCGAACAGCATCGCCGACCTGCCCGCGACGGCGGTGGCCTCGCCACGCGCGATCTCCGACACTCCGTCGGCGGTGGCCAGCAGCACCGCGCGGTGCCGGAACATCGACCGGCTCGCCAGCGAGTAGCCGACGTCCACCGGATCGAGGTCGCGGTCGGCGGCCGGTACCTGATCGAGCTGGGCCCGCAGCGCCTCCCGGGTCCGGCCGGAGACGACCCACGGCACGACCGCGGGAACCCTCCGCTCGCCGGGCGGCTCGGGGGACAGCTCGTCCAGGGGTGCCTGCTCCAGGATGACGTGGGCGTTGGTGCCGCTGATCCCGAAGGCGGAGACGCCGGCCCGCAGCGGTCGCCCCTTCCGCGTCCACCGCTGCGGCTCGGTCAGCAGCTCGACGGCCCCGGACGACCAGTCCACGTGCGACGCCGGCACCTCGGCGTGCAACGTCCTGGGCAGCATGCCGTGCCGCATGGCCAGCACCATCTTGATCACACCGGCGACACCCGCCGCCGCCTGCGTGTGGCCGAGATTGGACTTGATCGACCCCAGCAGGAGCGGGTGATCCCGCTCCTGGCCGTATGTCGCCAGCAGGGCCTGCGCCTCGATCGGGTCGCCCAGCGCCGTGCCGGTGCCGTGCGCCTCGGCCGCGTCGACCTCGGCCGGGGACAGCCCCGCCGCGGCCAGTGCCTGCCGGATCACCCGCTGCTGCGACGGGCCGTTCGGCGCGGTCAACCCGTTCGACGCGCCGTCCTGGTTCACCGCCGACCCGCGTACCACGGCGAGGATCGGATGACCGCCCCGCCGCGCGTCCGACAGGCGTGTCAGCACGAGCACGCCGACGCCTTCCGACCAGCCGGTGCCGTCAGCCGAGTCGGAGAACGCCTTGCACCGCCCGTCGGGGGCCAGACCACCCTGGACGCTGAACTCGACGAACGAGTCCGGGCTCGACATCACCGAGACGCCGCCCACCAGCGCCAGCGAGCACTCGCCGCCGCGCAGGGCCTGCGCGGCCCAGTGGAGGGCGACCAGGGAGGACGAGCACGCGGTGTCGACGGTGATCGCGGGCCCCTCCAGCCCCAGCGTGTAGGACAGCCGTCCTGACATGACGCTCGCCGTGGTGCCGGTGGCCACGTGCCCCTGCACGTCCGCGCCGGAACTCTTGAGCAGGCCGACGTAGTCCTGGCCGTTGGTGCCCACGAAGACGCCGCCGTCGCTGCCCCGCAGGTCGAGGGGATCGATGCCGGCCCGCTCCAGCGCCTCCCAGGCGGCTTCGAGCACCAGGCGCTGCTGCGGGTCCATCGCCAGCGCCTCACGCGGTGAGATGCCGAAGAACTCGGCGTCGAACTCGGTCGCGTCCCGCAGGAAGCCGCCGACGCTCGTGGCCGACATCCCTCCGACGAGCGCCTCCAGGTCCCATCCCCGATCGTCGGGGAACGAGGAGATGCCCTCTCCCCCGTCCATCAGCAGCCGCCACAGCTCCTCGGGGGAGCTCACCCCACCGGGGAACCGGCAGCTCATGCCGACGATCACGATGGGGTCGTCGTCGGCGGCGCGTGCCGTCACGGCCTGCGCCCCGGACCACGACTCCTCGTGCGGCATCGAGCCGAGCAGTTCGGCCAGCAGGAAATCCGCCAGCGCGCTGGGGGTGGGATAGTCGTACACCAGCGTCGCGGGCAGGATCAGCCCCGTCGTCGCCGCCAGCGCGTTGCGCAGTTCGACGGTGGTCAGCGAGTCGAACCCCAGATCCTTGAACGGGCGGTCCGGCGCGACGCCGTCCACCTCGGCGTGGCCGAGTACCGCGGCCACCCGGCCGCGCAGCAGGTCCAGTACGGCCCGGCTCCGCTCGGCGACGGGCAGGTCGGCCAGCCACCGCCGGAACGCCCGCTCCGTCGTGACGGCCCCATCCGTCCCGCCCTCCGTCGCCCCGGCGGCCGCGGTCACCTCAGGCAGGTCGCTCACCAGCGGATAGCGCCGGATCGCGGCGAAGGCGGCGACGAAGCGAGGCCAGTCGACGTCGACGACGGTCAGCGTCGTGTCCTCGTGCTCGATCGCCTGCCGCAACGCGCGGATCGCCAGGTCCGGAGGCATCATCTCCAGGCCGACCCGGCGCATCCTGCTCTCCACCACGGCGCCGTCCGCCGCCATGCCGGCCCCGGCCCACGGCCCCCAGGCGATCGACGTCGCCGGGAGGCCCAGCCCACGCCGGTGCTCCGCCAGCGCGTCGAGCACGGCGTTGGCGGCCGCGTAGTTGGCCTGGCCCGCGGCGCCGAAGGTCGCGGCCGTGGACGAGAACAGCACGAACGCCGGCAGGTCCAGCCGCTCGGTCAGTTCGTGCAGGTTGAGCGCGGCGACGGCCTTCGCCCGCAGGACCGAGGAGAGGTGCTCCGGCGTCATTCCGTCCAGCACCCCGTCGTCGACCACTCCCGCCGCGTGGAAGACCGCGGTCAGCGGCCGTTCCCGCGGGATCTGAGCCAGCACGGCGGCCAGGGCGTCGCGATCGGCGACGTCGCAGGCCACGACGCTGACCTGGGCGCCGAGGCCGGCCAGCTCGTCCCGCAGTTCGGTCGCGCCCGGAGCGTCCGGCCCGCGGCGGCCGACCAGCAGGACATGCGCGGCACCGGCGCCGGCCGCCCAGCGCGCGAGGCGGGCCCCCAGTCCTCCCGTGCCTCCCGTGATCAGCACGGTGCCCGCGGCGATCCGCGCGGCGCCCAGCGGGGCGGCCTCCCGCTCGGCGGGCTTCTCGCCGAGCGGAGCGCGCACCAGGCGTCGGCCGAACACCCCGGAGCGACGTACGGCGAGCTGGTCCTCGCCCTGCACGCCGTGCCCCTGAGCATCGGACAGCACGCCGACCAGGCGGGAGACGGTGACCGGGTCGAGGGTCTCCGGCAGATCCACCAGCCCGCCCCACAGCCTCGGCTGCTCCAGCGCCGCGGCCCGGCCGAGACCCCACACAGCGGCCTGCACCGGCCTGGACACCTGTTCCGAACGCCCCACCGACACCGCGCCACGGGTCACGCACCACAGGGGTGCGTCGGCCCCGGCGTCACCGAGCGCCTGCGCCAGCGCGACCGTCAGCGCGAGACCGGCCGGAACCCCTGGATACCCGGCGAGGTCGTGCTCGTCCAGTGCCAGCAGCGACACGACCGCGGCGGGCCTGGAGCCGTCGGAACACAGCTCCCGCAGGCGCGCGGCCAGTGCCGCCCGGTCCGGCTCACCGACCTCGATCCAGTCGGTCTCCGCGCCCAGCGCGCCCGCCAGCGAGGTCACCCACTCCTCACCCACCGGCCGCACCGGGACCACCACGAGCAACCGGCCCCGTACCCTCGTGGAGGGCGTGGCCGTCGAGGAGGACAGCGGCTTCCAGACGGTCCGATACCGCCAGCCGTCCACGGCGGAGCGCTCCCGGCGGTCGCGGCGCCACGAGGACAGCGCCGGGAGCAACGCCTCCAGCGCGTCACCGTCGACGTCCAGCCCCTCCGACAGCGCCGCCACGTCGCCGCGCTCGACGGCGTCCCAGAAGCCGGCGTCCGCCGTGCCACCGGGCGCGAGTGCGGCGGCCGCCGCGGTGTCCGGCCAGAACCGCCGGCGCTGGAAGGTGTAGGTCGGCAGGTCGACCGTCTCGGCGCCGGTGCCGGCGAAGAACCCTCGCCAGTCCACGGCGAAGCCATGGACGTGCAGCCGGGCCACCGCGGTGGTGATGGCCTGCTCCTCGGCACGATCCCGGCGCGACACCGGGATCGGATGCGCGCCGGGCCGGTCGGTGAGGCAGTCGGCGGCGAGGGCCGTGAGAACGGCGTCGGGGCCGAGTTCGAGGAAGGTGCCGACGCCCTGCTCGGCCAGCCACCGCACGCCGTCCGCGAAGCGGACCGGCCGGCGGATGTGCGCCACCCAGTATTCGGGGGAGCAGAGCTGCTCCGCGGTCGCCGCCTCGCCCGTCACGTTCGAGACGACCGGGATCTCCGGGGGCGCGTACGACAGGCCTCGCGCGACCCGGCCGAAGTCGTCGAGCATGGCCTCCATCCGCGGGGAGTGGAACGCGTGGGAGACCTGGAGCCGCCTGGTCCTGCGTCCTTCGGCGGCGAGCCGCGCCGCGATCTTCAGGACGGCCTCCTCCTCGCCGGCGACGACCAGCGACTCCGGGCCGTTGACCGCCGCGATCGAGACCTGATGCTCGTGCCCGGCCAGCAGCGGGAGCACCTCCTCCTCGCGGGCCTCCAGCGCGACCATCGCCCCACCGGCGGGCAGCGCCTGCATCAGGCGGGCGCGGGCCGCCACCAGGGTGCACGCGTCCGGCAGCGACAGCACTCCGGCGACGTGCGCCGCGGCGATCTCCCCCACCGAGTGGCCCGTGAGGTAGTCGGGCCTGATGCCCCACGATTCGAGCAGCCGGAACAGGGCCACCTCGAAGGCGAACAGCGCCGGCTGGGTGTAGCCGGTCTCGTCCAGCAGGGCGGCCTCCGCCGTACCCGCCGAGGCGAACAGCACCTCGCGCAGCGGGCGATCCAGATCCGCGTCCAGGTGGGACAGCACCTCGTCGAGCGCGTCCGCGAACGCCGGGAAGCGACCGTACAGCTCGCGGCCCATTTCCGCGCGCTGGCCGCCCTGGCCGGTGAACATGAAGGCCAGGGAACCGCGGACGGCGGTGCCGTGGACGACGGCCCCCGGAGCGACGGCACCGTCCAGCGGCTCTTCGGCCAGCGCCCGCAACCCGTCGATGATCTCCTGGCGCTCCCGTCCGACCAGCACCGCGCGTTGGTCAAGGTGCGACCGCGAGGTCGCCAGGGAGAAGGCGACGTCTGTGGGGTGCAGACCGGGCGACTCCTCCAGCAGGGACAGCAGCCGCCCCGCCTGGTAGCGCAGGGCCTGCTCGTTCTTGCCCGACACCAGCACGGGAACGACGACGGGCTCGGCCTCCCGGACCCGGGCGGCGGCGGGCGGCGCCTCTTCGAGCACCGCGTGGGCGTTGGTGCCGCTGAGTCCGAACGACGACACCGCGGCCCGGCGCGGGTGCCCGGCGCGCACCCACTCCCTCGGCTCGGTGAGCAGTTCGATGGCACCGCTGGACCAGTCCACGTGCGACGACGGCTCGTCCACGTGCAGCGTCCTGGGCAGCAGGCCGTGCCGCATCGCCATGACCATCTTGATCACACCGGCCACACCGGACGCCATCTGGGTGTGCCCGATATTGGACTTGACCGACCCCAGCAGCAGCGGACGGTCCGCGTCCCGGTCCTGGCCGTAGGTCGCGAGCAGCGCGTGCGCCTCGATCGGGTCGCCCAGCGCCGTCCCTGTTCCGTGGCCCTCGACGACGTCGACCTCCGCCGGCGACACCCCGGCGTTGGCCAGCGCCTGCGTGATCACCCGCTGCTGCGACGGGCCGTTGGGCGCGGTGAGCCCGTTGGAGGCGCCGTCCTGGTTGATCGCCGACCCGCGGATGACCGCGAGAATCGGGTGCCCGTTGCGCTCGGCGTCGGACAGCCGCTCCACCAGCAGCAGGCCGACGCCCTCGGCCAGGCACATCCCGTCCGCCGAGTCGGAGTACGCCTTGCACCGGCCGTCGGGGGCCATGGCCCGCTGCCGGCTGAACCCGATGAAGGCATCGGGGGTGGACATCACGGTCACCCCACCGGCCAGTGCCAGTGAGCTCTCGCCGTCACGCAGCGACCGGCAGGCCATGTGCAGCGCCACCAGCGATGACGAGCACGCCGTGTCCAGCGTGACGGCCGGGCCCTCCAGCCCGAACAGGTACGACACCCGGCCGGACAGCACGCTCGGCACGGTGCCGGTGACCAGGTGACCTTCCAGGCCCTCCCCCTGCCCGGTCATCGCCGCGCTGTAGTCCGCGTAGCTGGAACCGATGAAGGTGCCGGTCAGGCTGCCACGCAGCGCCGAGGGGGCGATCCCGGCCCGTTCGACGGTCTCCCACGCCGTCTCCAGCACCAGCCGATGCTGCGGATCCATCGCCAGCGCCTCACGCGGCGAGATCCCGAAGAAGTCGGCGTCGAACTCCGTCGCGTCGTGGAGGAAGCCGCCCTGGGTCGAGTACGTCTTGCCGGTACGCTCCGGATCGGGGTGGTAAAGTCCCTCGACGTCCCAGCCACGGTCCCCGGGGAACTCGGAGATGGCGTCGACGCCGTCGAGCACGATCTGCCACAGCTGCTCCGGCGACCGGACCCCGCCCGGGTAGCGGCAGGCCATCCCGATGATCGCGATCGGCTCGTCCGAGGCGGCCCGCACCGGGCCGGCCACGGCCGCCGATCCGGCCTGCGTCCCGGCGATCTCGGCGCGCAGGAACTCCGCCAGCGCCTCCAGGTTCGGGTGGTCGAACACCAGCGTGCTGGGCAGTGTCAGGCCCGTCGCACTGGCCAGCCGGTTGCGCAGATCGACCGCGGTCACCGAGTCGAAGCCCATGTCGCGGAACGCCTGCCGCTCGGCGACGGCGTCGGCTGAGGAGTGGCCCAGCGCGGTCGCCGCCTGGGCGCGCACCAGCTCCAGCAGCAGGCGGTCCCGCTCGGACGCCGGCAGCCCGCGCAGCCGGGTGACGAATTCCCCATCGCTCGCCGCGACGGCCGGCCGCTCGGCGATTTCGGCCAGCCGCCGTACGGCGGGCACCTCGCTGAACAACCGGCTCGGCCGCACGGAGGTGAAGACCGGGAAGTACCGCTCCCAGTCGATGTCGGCGATCGCCGGCGCGGTCTCCTCGCCGGCCAGCGCCTGCCGGAACCCTTCGAGCGCCAGGTCCGGCTCCATGAACACGAGCCCGCTGCGCCGGATCTGCTCGGGGTCGACCCGCCCGAGATCGCGGTCGTCCGACCAGATGCCCCAGGAGATCGACGTGGCCGGCAGCCCCCGGGCACGCCGGTTCTCCGCCAGCGCGCCGAGGAAGGCGTTGCCCGCCACGTACGCCGCGTGCCGCCCGCTGCCCCACATCCCCGCCGTCGAGGAGAACAGCACGAAGGCGTCGAGCTCGTCCGTGTCCAGCAGCTCGTCCAGGTGCCGGGCGCCGACGACCTTGGCCCGCACCACCTCGGCGAACGCCTCGATGGTGGTGTCCTGCAGGGTGTGCAGCTCGATGGAGGCGGCGGCGTGCACCACCGTACGGACGACGTGGCCCTCCGCCCGCAACCGCGCGAGCAGGCCGGCGACGGAGTCGCGATCGGACACGTCACACGCCGCCATCGTGGCGGTCGTGCCGAGCTCGGCCAGCTCGGCCAGCAGCTCGGCCGCGCCGGGAGCGTCCATGCCACGGCGGCTGGTCAGCACCACCTGCTCGGCCCCCTCGGCGGCGAGCCAGCGGGCCAGGTGCGGGGCGAGCGTTCCGGTGCCGCCGGTCACCAGGGTGGTCCCGCGCGGCGTCCACCTGCGCGCCGGCTCCCGGTCCACTGCCGATACGGGCGCCGGCACCACCCGTCGGGTGAACAGGCCGGAGGGCCGGATCGCGAGCTGGTCCTCGCCGCTGCCGCCCGCGAGGACGCTCGCCAGGCGCCGCGCCGCGCGCTGGTCGAGCGTCCCGGGCAGATCGACCAGGCCGCCCCACCGCCGCGGGTGCTCCAGCGCGGCCGTCCAGCCCACGCCGTGGACCTGCGCCTGGACGGGGTTGGTCACCGGATCCGACCGGCCGGTGGAGACCGCACCACGGGTGAGGCACCACAGCGGCGCGTCGATGTCCGCGTCGCCCAGGGCCTGAACGAGCGCGACGGTCAGCGCCAGACCGGTGGCCAGCTCCGGGTATCGATCGGTGGGCTGTTCGGCCAGGGCCAGCAGGGACACCACGCCGGAGACGTGCTCCCCCTCGTCGAGCGAGGCGTCCACCCCGGTGCCCGATGCCCCGGCCGGCACGCCGGTCAGCACGCGCGCCAGCAGAACGCGGTCTGTGCACGACTCGTCGAGCACGACCCTGCGGACCCGCGCGCCGTGCGCGGTCAGCGCGTCGGCGACGTCATCGCCCGTGAGGCCCTCTGTGGTGACGAGCAGCCACGTGCCCGACAGGGGGGTGGCGGCGAGGCCGGTCATCGGCCGCCACGCGACGCGGTAGCGCCAGGAGTCCACGGTGGACCGGGCCCGTTGCCGGCGACGCCAAGAGGACAGCGCGGGTACCACCGCGGCCAGTGCCCCCGTGCCCACGTCCAGTCCCGAAGCCAGCGAGTCGAGGTCCTCCTGCTCCACCGCCGCCCAGAACCGCTCGTCCGCCGGGTCCGCCGCGCCGGTCGTCCGCGCCTCGGCGCGCCGTATCCAGAACCGCTCCCGCTGGAAGGCGTACGTCGGCAGCTCCACCCGGCGGGCGCCCGTGCCGTCGAAGGCCGCTCGCCAGTCGATCGGCACGCCGCGCACGAACACCTCCGCCAGGGAGGTCAGGAAGCGCTCCGCGCCGCCCTGGTCGCGGCGCAGAGTCCCGGCGACCACCGTGCCCGCCGTGGTCCCACCCGCCTCCTCGGCCGTCTCCTGGATCGCACCTGTCAGCACCGGGTGCGGGCTGACCTCGATGAACGCCCGGTACCCAGCGGCCAGCAGGCACCGCACCGCGGGTTCGAACCGGACGGCCCGCCGTAGGTTGCGGTACCAGTAGTCCGCGTCCAGCTCCGTGCCGTCCAGCCAGTCCTCGGTCACCGTGGACAGGAACGGCACCTCGGCCCGCTGCGGCCGGATCGCCGACAGGGCCTGCGGCAGCTCCTCCTGGAGCCGCTCGACATGGGCCGAGTGCGACGCGTAGTCGACCGCGACCCGCCGGGCCCGCACGCCCTCCTCGGTCAACCGCCGCGACAGCTCATCGAGCGCGTCGGGGTCGCCGCACACCACGACCGAACGCGGCCCGTTGACCGCCGCGATCGAGATCCGCTCACCCCAGGGGCGCAGCCTCTCCTCGATGTCCGGCACCGGGAGCGAGACCGACATCATCCCTCCGGCGCCGGCCAGCCGCCGTGCGATGGCCTGGCTGCGCACCGCCACCACCTGCGCGGCGTCGTCCAGAGACAGCGCGCCCGCCACGCAGGCGGCGGCGATCTCACCCTGGGAGTGCCCGATCACCGCGTCGGGCTCCACCCCGTGAGCACGCCACATCGCCGCCAGCGAGACCATCACCGCGAACGACACCGGCTGCACGACATCCACCCGGTCCAGCGACGGCGCGCCCTCCACCTGGCGCAGCACGTCGATCAGCGACCAGTCGACATGCCGGCTCAAGGCCAGGCCGCACTCGGCGATACGCTCGGCGAACACGGGGGACTGCTCCAGCAGCAGGGCGCCCATACCGGCCCACTGCGCGCCCTGCCCCGGGAACACGAAGACCGTCTTGCCCTCGACGTCCGCCACTCCCTGGGTCGCGCCCGGCGCGGACTCGCCCGCGGCCACCGCCCGCACCGCGGCGGAGAGCGCGTCGCGGTCACCGCCCACCACGATCGCGCGGTGCTCGAACGCCGACCTCGACGTCACCAGCGAGAAGCCCACGACGGCCGGATCGGGCTCACCGAGGTCGGCCACGTGCGAGGCCAGCCGCCGCGCCTGTGCGCGCAGCGCCTCCACCGTCCGGCCCGACACCACCCACGGCACCGCACCGGGAACGTGATCACGATCGGAAGCGGCGGCATCGGCGCTGGGACCTGCGAGCACGACGTCGCCGGCCGGTTCCTCCGCATCCGGCGCCTGTTCGAGGATCGCGTGGGCGTTCGTGCCGCTGATCCCGAAGGAGGACACCGCGGCCCGGCGCGGCCGTCCGGTCTCCGGCCACGGCATGGCCTCGGTCAGCGGCTCGACCGCGCCCGCCATCCAGTCCACGTGGGACGACGGCGTGCCCACGTGCAACGTCTTGGGCAGCACCCCGTGCCGCATCGCCATGACCATCTTGATCACGCTGGCCACGCCCGCCGCGGACTGTGTGTGGCCGATGTTCGACTTGACCGACCCGAGCAGGAGCGGGCGCTCCCGGCCCTGCCCGTACGTGGCGAGGAGGGCTTGGACCTCGATGGGGTCGCCCAGGCCCGTACCCGTGCCGTGCGCGTCGATCGCGTCCACCTCGGCCGGGGACAGCCGCGCGCCTACCAGGGCCTTCCGGATCACCCGCTGCTGGGAGGGACCGTTGGGCGCGGTCAGCCCGTTGGACGCGCCGTCCTGGTTCACCGCCGAACCGCGCACCACCGCAAGGATCGGGTGGCCGTTGCGCCGCGCGTCGGACAGCCGCTCCACCAGGAGCAGGCCGACCCCTTCCGCCAGGCTCATCCCGTCGGCCGCGTCGGAGAACGCCTTGCACCGGCCGTCGGCGGCCAGGGCCCGCTGGCGGCTGAACGCCACGAAGGCGGCCGGGGTGGTCATCACCGTCACGCCGCCCGCCAGGGCGAGCGAGCTCTCGCCGTTACGCAGCGACTGGCAGGCCAGGTGCAGCGCCACCAGCGACGACGAGCAGGCCGTGTCGACCGTGACCGCGGGCCCTTCCAGGCCGAGTACGTACGACACCCGGCCGGACAGCACGCTCGGGATGGTGCCGGTGACCTGGTGCCCCTCGGCGTCGGCGGCGTCCGAACCGTACTCCTGGTAGCTGGAGCCGATGAACGTGCCGGTCGAGTGGCCGCGCAGCGCGAAGGGATCGATCCCGGCCCGCTCGATGGCCTCCCACGCGGTCTCCAGCAGCAGCCGCTGCTGCGGGTCCATGGTCAGCGCCTCGCGCGGTGAGATCCCGAAGAACCCGGGGTCGAAGTCGCCGGCGTCGTGGAGGAACCCCCCTTCGACCGAGTACGTCGTGCCGGAGTGATCGGGGTCGGGGTCGTAGAGCCCCTCCGCGTCCCAGCCCCGGTCGGCGGGGAATCCGGAGATCGCGTCGACCCCGTCGGTCACCAGTTCCCACAGCTGTTCGGGAGAGCCGACGCCGCCGGGGAACCGGCAGGCCATCCCGATGATCGCGATCGGTTCGTCGGCGTGGGCGGCGACCGGAGCTCCGGCGTCCGCGCCCACCGCGCCCACCTCGCCCGCCGAGCCCACGACCTGCGACCGCAGGAACTCCACCAGTGCGGCCGGGTTCGGGTGATCGAACACCAGCGTGCTCGGCAACGCCAGGCCGGTCACCGCGACCAGCCGCTTTCTCAGCTCCACCGCGGTCAGCGAGTCGAAACCCAGCTCGCGGAAGGCACGCCGCTCGGAGACCGCCTCGGCTGAGGCGTGCCGCAGCACGGCCGCCACCTCGGCGCGCACCAGATCCAGCAGCCTGCGCCGCTGCTCCTTCTCGGTCAGGTGCCGCAGCCGCGCGACGAATTCCGGGTCGCCGGAGGCCCCTGCCCCGTTCTCGCTCTCGTGCTGTGCCCTGACCTCCGCGAGCTCGCCGAACAGGTGGCTGGGCCGGGTCGAGGTGAAGATCGGATAGAACCGGTCCCAGTCGACGTCGGCGACCGTCACCACCGCGTCCCGGCCGCCGACCGCCCGGCTCAGCTCGCCGATGGCGAGATCGGGCGGCAGGAAGGCCAGCCCGCGCCTGAGCAGGTAGTCGGCCATGTTCTCGGTCGCGGCCATGCCGGCTTCGGCCCACGCGCCCCAGGCCACCGACGTCGTGGCGAGACCGCGCGCACGCCGGTGCTCGGCCAGCGCGTCGAGGTAGGCGTTGGCCGCCGCGTAGGCGCCCTGCCCCGCGCTGCCCCACACCCCGGCGATCGAGGAGAACAGCACGAAGAAGTCGAGCTCGCGATCTCCGAGCAGGCCGTCCAGGTTGGCGGCGCCGGCCACCTTCGCCGTCATCACCTCGGCGAGGGTGGCGGCGTCCGCCTGCTCAAGGGGCGCGACGGCCTCCCCCACCCCGGCCGCGTGGACGACCCCGGTGAGCGGGTGCTCGGCCGGGATCGTGGCCAGCACGGCGGCCAGCGCGTCGCGATCGGCCACGTCGCAGGCGACGACGCTCACCTCGGCCCCCAGCGCGAGCAGCTCGTCGCGCAGCTCCGCCGCCCCGGGGGCGTCCATGCCGCGCCGGCTGGTCAGCGCCAGGTGCGTGACGCCGCCGCGTACCAGCCACCGCGCGGTGGCCGCGCCCAGGGCGCCGGTCCCGCCGGTGATCAGCACCGTCCCGCCGGAACTCAACGCGGTACCGCCGCCGACCGGGTCGGGCGCGGCCGGGTGACGCCACAGCCGCCGGCCGAACACGCCCGACGCCCGGACCGCCACCTGGTCCTCGCCGTCCAGGCCCGCCAGCACGCTCGCCAGCCCCTGGGCGGCACGCCCGTCGACGACCTCGGGCAGGTCGACCAGGCCGCCCCACCGCTTCGAATGCTCCAGGGCGGCGACCCGGCCCATACCCCATACCTGCGCCTGGACCGGATGTGTCACCCGGTCGCCGGGAGCCGCGGACACCGCGCCACGGGTGACGCACCACAGCGGCGCGTCGATCTCCGCGTCGCCGAGCGCCCGCAGGAGCGCGACCGTGAGCACGAGACCGCTCGGTACCGCTCCGCCGTCCGCGACGGGCGCCTCCGTCAGTGCGAGCATCGACACCACACCGGAGATCTCGTCCATCTCCCGGAGCCGGGCCGCGAGCGACGTACGGTCGGCGTCCGTCCCCTCCAGCACGAGCCGCTCCACTCGCGCCCCGTGACCGTCCAGCGCGGCGACCACGTCGCCGTCCGGGATCCCGTCGGCGGTCACCACCAGCCAGGTGCCCTCCAGCATGGTGAGAGGTGGCGTACGGCGGGGCTTCCACTCCACCCGGTAGCGCCAGGAGTCGAGCGCCGACGCCTCGCTCCGGCTCCGTCGCCACGACGACAGGGCCGGGAGCAGGGTGTCCAGCGAGGAGGAGTGCTCGTCGCGCAGGCCAAGGATCGCGGCCACGTCCCCGGCGTCGCCGCGCCCGACCGCGTCCCAGAGCCGCGCGTCCGCCGGATCGGCGACCGCGTCGTTCACGGCCGACGGCGGTTCCGGCCAGAACGACTCGTGCTGGAACGCGTACGTCGGCAGGTCCACCCGGCGGGCCCCGCGGAGCAGGGTCGGCCAGTCGACGCGTACGCCGTTCACATGCAGCTCGGCCAGCGCGGTCATGAGGGCGGCGCTCTCGTCGCGGTCGCCGCGCAGCACGGGCAGCAGCAGCGCATCCGCCTCCGCGGGAAGGGCGTCCTGGGCCATCGCGGTCAGCACGCCGTCCGGCCCGATCTCCAGGAACGCGGTCACACCCGCCCCGTGCAGCTCCCGCACGCCGTCGCAGAACCGGACCGTCTCCCGCACGTGCCGCACCCAGTAGGCCGGTGAGCACAGTTCGTCCGTGGCGAACCCACCGGTCACGTTGGAGATCACCGGGATCTGCGGGGGTGCGTAGGACACCGTCTCGGCGATCGCCTGGAACTCCGCGAGCATCGGCTCCATCAGCGGAGAGTGGAACGCGTGCGACACCCGCAGCCGCTTGGTCCTGCGCTCCCGGGCGGCCCACCCGGCGGCGACCTCCAGCACCGCGGCCTCGACCCCGGCGATCACCACCGATGCCGGGCCGTTGACCGCCGCGACGGACACCTCGCCCTCGCGCCCGGCCAGCGACTCCAGGATCTCCTCCTCGCCGGCCTGGATCGCCACCATCGCACCGCCGGCCGGGAGCGCCTGCATCAACCGGCCCCGCGCGGCCACCAGCGCGCAGGCGTCCTCCAGCGTCAGCACCCCGGCGACGTGCGCCGCGGTGAGCTCCCCGATCGAGTGCCCCGCCAGCGCGGCCGGGCGCACGCCCCACGACTCCACCAGCCGGTACAGCGCGACCTCCAGGGCGAACAGCGCCGGCTGCGTGTACACCGTACGGTCGAGCAGCTCTGCGTCGAAGAACAGTGCCTCCCGCAGCGGACGGTCCAGGTAGGAGGCCATCTGGGGGGCCAGCGCCGCGAGCACGCCTTCAAGGGCCTCGGCGAACACCGGGAACCGCTCGTAGGTCTCCAGGCCCATGCCCACGCGCTGAGCACCCTGGCCGGTGAACAGGAACGCCGGCTTCTGGTCGTACCCGGCCTGGCCGCGTACGACTCCCGGCGCGGCCCGGCCGCCGGCCAGCGCGCGCAACCCGGCCAGCGCTCCGGCATGGTCCTCGGCCAGCACGGCGGCCCGGTGCTCGAAGGGGGAACGGGTGGTCACCAGCGAGAACGCGACGTCGGCCGGCCTCGTCTCGGGACGGCCCTCCAGGTGGGACAGCAGCCGCGCGGCCTGCTCCCGCACCGCCTGCTCGGTCCTGCCCGAGATCGGCAGCGGCAGCGGCAGGCCCGCCATCGGCGGCCTGTCGGCCGACGGAGCCCGCTCGACGGTGTCCTGTTCGATGATGAGGTGAGCGTTGGTGCCGCTGAAGCCGAACGACGACACGGCGGCCCGGCGCGGGTGGCCCGTCTCCGGCCACTCCCGCGCCTCGGTCAGCAGCTCCACCGCGCCCGCGGTCCAGTCCACGTGCGAGGACGGCGCGTCGACGTGCAGGGTCTTGGGCACGATGCCGTGCCGCATGCCCATGATCATCTTGATCACGCCCGCGACACCCGCCGCCGCCTGCGTGTGGCCGATGTTCGACTTGATCGACCCGAGCAGCAGCGGGCGGTCCTTGGGCCGGTCCTGGCCGTAGGCGGCCAGCAGCGCCTGCGCCTCGATCGGATCACCCAGGGTGGTCCCGGTCCCGTGCCCCTCCACCACGTCCACCTCGGCCGGGGACAGACCCGCTCCGGCCAGCGCCTGGCGGATCACCCTCCGCTGGGAGGGGCCGTTCGGCGCGGTCAGCCCGTTGGACGCACCGTCCTGGTTGATCGCCGAGCCCCGCAGCACCGCCAGCACGTCGTGACCGTTGCGCCGGGCGTCCGACAGGCGCTCCAGCACCAGCACCCCGACGCCCTCGGCCCAGCTCACACCGTCCGCGCCGTCCGCGAACGACTTGCACCGCCCGTCCGCGGACAGCCCCCGCTGCCGGGAGAACTCCACGAACGGTCCGGGTGTGGCCATCACGGTCACACCGCCGGCCAGCGCGAGCGTGCATTCCCCCGAGACCAGCGCCTGTGCCGCCAGATGCACCGCGACCAGCGAGGACGAGCAGGCCGTGTCGACCGTCACGGCCGGGCCCTCCAGGCCCAGGGTGTAGGACACCCGGCCGGAGACGACGCTCGCGGCGGTCCCGGTGCCCCGGTAGCCCTCGAACTCGCCCGCGCCCAGCATCCCGCTGTAGTCGGTGTACATCACCCCGGCGAACACGCCCGTCCGGCTGCCCCGGAGCGTGACCGGGTCGATTCCGGCCCGCTCGACGGCTTCCCACGAGGTCTCCAGCAGAAGTCGCTGCTGCGTGTCCGTCGCCAGGGCCTCCCGCGGGCTCATCCCGAAGAAGTCCGCGTCGAACTCCGCCGCGTCGTGCAGGAAACCGCCCTGTCTGGTGTACGAGCTGCCCGCGTGGTCGGCGTCCGGATGGTAGAGCGCGTCCAGGTCCCAGCCACGATTGACCGGAAATCCCGTGATCGCGTCACGGCCCTCGACCACCAGCCGCCACAGGTCCTCCGGTGAGGCGACGCCACCCGGGTAACGGCAGCTCATCCCGACGATCACGATCGGGTCGTCGGCGGCCGGCGCGATCGTGGCCGGAACGGCCGCGTCGTCCTGCTCGCCCAGCACCTCGTCCAGCAGGAACTCCGCCAGTACGGTGGGCGTGGGATGGTCGAACACCAGCGTGGCCGGCAGGCGCAACCCCGTCGCCGCGTTCAGCCGGTTGCGCAGTTCCACCGCGGTCAGCGAATCGAAGCCCAGCTCGCGGAACTCCCGCCGGACGTCCACGGTCTTCGGCGAGGCGTGCCCCAGCACCAGCGCCACCTCGGCCCGCACCAGGTCCACCAGGACCCGGACACGGTCGGCGCGTTCCAGGCCGGCCAGCCGCCGGACCAGTGTGCCGCCACCGGCCGCGGCCATCGACGCCGCCGACCGGCGCAGGTCCCGCACCAGCCCGCGCAGCAGATGCGGCACCTCGCCATGCGCCCGCAGCGCCGCCAGGTCGAGCCGGACCGGGGCCACGGCCGGCTCACCCGAG
>NZ_JBSFWD010000076.1:0-35764 GCF_053592655.1 Streptosporangium sp. NPDC002607 | reverse complement strand
CTCGTTATAGTTGTGGGCCTGGCGGCGGCGGGCGGCGCGCGGGCCCCCCCGGCGGCGGGGGGGGTGCGGGCGGGGGCCGGCGGGGGGGGGCCCCCCGGCTCCGGGCATGTCGGCCATCAGACGCCCTGTGCCTGCAACCACAGCTCCAGGAGTCCGAGCTGCCACAGTGCGTTCGCTCCCAGGGTGGTGCGATGCTCGTCCGGTGCCGCGAGCAGCTTGTCGACGTACGGCTGGTCGAACAGGCCGCGTGACCGCGCGGCCTGCCCGGTCAGCGCGTCCCTGACGAGTTCCAGGAACGGGCCGTGGATGTGCCTGATGGCGGGGACCGGGAAGTAGCCCTTGGGCCGGTCGATGATCTCGGCGGGCAGCAGCCTGCGCGCGGCGTCCTTCAGGACGCCCTTGCCGCCGGAGGCGAGCTTGAGCTCGGGAGGGCAGGCCGCCGCCAGCTCGACCAGCTCGTGGTCGAGGAACGGGGTCCTGGCCTCCAGCCCGAAGGCCATGGTCATGTTGTCCACCCGCTTGACCGGGTCGTCGACGAGCATGACCTCCGTGTCCAGGCGCAGCACCGCGTCGAGCGCGGTGTCGGCGCCGGGCGCCGCGAGGTGGCGCCGGACGAACTCGCCGCTGACGTCCCGATCCAGCATGTACTCGGGCGACAGGATTCCGGCCAGCGTCCCATGCGAGCGGTCGAAGAACTCCTCGGCGTACGTGACGGCCGCGTCCTCGCGCGACACGCCGGCCAGCGGCGGGTACCAGCTGTAGCCGGCGAACACCTCGTCGGCGCCCTGGCCGGACTGGACCACCTTGACGTGCCTGGAGACCTCCTGCGACAGCAGGTGAAAGGCGACGCAGTCGTGGCTGACCATCGGCTCGCTCATCGCCCGCACCGCGTGCTCCAGGGCGGGCAGCAGGCGGGTGTCGTCGATGGGGATGCGGTGGTGGTCGGTGCCGAACTCACCGGCGACCAGGTCGGAGTAGGCGAACTCGTCGCCCCGCTCCCCGCCCGCCGCGGAGAACCCGATGCTGAAGGTCGACAGGCCCGTCTGTCCCTCCCCGGCCAGCAGCGCGACGATCAGGCTGGAGTCCAGGCCCCCGGAGAGCAGCACACCCACCGGCACGTCCGCGACCATGCGTCTGCGCACCGCCACGCGCAGCTGGTCGAGCACCGCCTCGCGCCACTCGGAGGAGGACAGCCCCGCGCAGCCGGGCAGGGCCGAGCGGGTGTAGGGCGGCTGCCAGTAGCGGCGGTCGGTGACGGTGCCGTCGGGCTCGACGGTGCGCACGGTGGCCGGAGGGAGTTTCCGCACACCGGTCAGGATGGTGCGCTCGACCGGCACCACCGAGTGGAAGGTCATGTAGTGGTGCAGCGCCACCCGGTCGATGCCGGTGTCCACTCCTGTTCCGGCGAGCAGCGCGGGCAGCGAGGAGGCGAAACGGAGGCGATCGGCGTCCTGGGAGAGGTACAGGGGTTTTATACCGAGGCGGTCGCGGCCGAGGGTCAGCCGGCCGGTGTCCCGCTCGGCGACCGCGAAGGCGAACATGCCCTTGAAGTGGTCGACGCAGTCGATCCCCCAGCGGTGGAAGGCTTTCACCAGCACCTCGGTGTCGGAGGTGGAGAAGAAGCGGTACCCCTGGCCTTCCAGCTCCTCGCGCAGCTCACGGTAGTTGTACAGGCACCCGTTGAAGACCGCGGTCAGGCCGAGGGCGCTGTCCGTCATCGGCTGGGCGCCCCGATCCGACAGGTCGATGATCTTCAGGCGCCGGTGGCCGAGCGCGACGGGTCCCAGCGACCACAGGCCCGACCCGTCGGGACCCCGGTCGCTCATCACCTCGCTCATCCGGGCCACCGCGGCGACGTCCGCGGGACGGCCGTCGAACCGGATCTCACCGCTCAGACCGCACATCGGCACCCCCCGGTGACCTGCCCACCCCGAAGCCGGGCGGATTCAGCCCTGAGATCACACATCGGCGGCCCCTCCCGGCAGCCAGGTGTCCTTGGAACCGCCGCCCTGGGAGGAGTTGACGATCAGGCTGCCGGCCGGTGCGACGCGGGTCAGCGCCGCCGGCGGCACCGTCGCCGTCTCCCCGAGGCAGACAAAGGCCCGCAGGTCGACCACGCGCGGGCTCAGCCGCTCCCCGTCGAAGGTCGGATGCGTCGACAGCTGGACCGTCTCCTGGGCGACCCATCCCTGGGGCGCGGCGAGGATCTTCTCCCTGACCCTGCCGAGCTCCTCGGCGGACGCCTCGGGACCGACGACCACGCCCTGGCCGCCGAACCCGTCCACCGGCTTGACGACCAGCTCGGCCAGCCGGTCGAGCACCTGCTCGCGGTCCACGGCGTCGCGGCACAGGTAGGTGGTGATGTTGTCGATGAGCGGCTCCTCACCCAGGTAGTACTCGATGAGGCGGGGCACGTACCGGTACAGGCACTTGTCGTCGGCGACGCCGTTGCCCGGCGCGTTGGCCAGGACGAGCGCGGAGCGTTCGACGGCGTCCATGATCTCCGGCCCCAGGGGGCCTTCGAGCAGCTCGTTCTCGTCGACCCGGCGGTAGAGCACGTCGATCCTGCGCCCCGCGGTCTCCAGATGACCGTTCCTGATCTCCAGGTCGGCCGGGACCACCAGGATCGCCCCCATCTCCTCGGCGAGCATCTGGTGCTCGTAGTAGGCGGAGTCGTCCGGTCCCGCCGAGACCACGGCGATGGCCGGCGAGTCGACCGTGCCCGCCGCGAGCAGTGCCTCCCGCAGCGTCCGCAGGCTCTGCCGCGGATCGGCGATCCCCTCGCCGGGGACGAGTTCCGGCAGCAACTCGGCCGTCAGGTGCCTGTTGGTCACCGCGTATCCGAGGCCGGAGGGCACCCGCAGGTTGTCCTCGAGCACCGCCCAGCGGCCGACGTGGTCGCGGACCAGGTCCAGCCCGGCCACGGCGCAGCGCACGGTACCGGGCGGCACCCTCCGCCCGTGCTCGCGGTAGCCGGGGGACTCGTCGACCACCCAGGCGGGGAGCACGCCGTCCCCGATGATCTCGCGCTCGCCGTACACGTCGCGCAGGAACGCCTCCAGCGCCCGCACCCGCTGCGGCAGTGCCCGCCGGATCTCGGCCCACTCGCCGGGCGGGATCAGCCTCGGGACCAGGTCGAACGGGAAGATCCGGCCCTCGCTCCCGCCCTCCACGTGGAAGGTCATGCCGTTGCGACGCTGGTAGCCGTCGCGGAGCCTCGCCCTGCCACGTAGGCCGCGGGCGCCCAGGCGGTCCAGGACCCGCAGCACCGGCTGGTAGGACTCGCGTACCGTGCCCTCGATGATCGCCTCGTCGCCGGGGGCGTCGTAGCCGTCGAGGAGGCTGGTGTGCATCCTCGGCGTCGGCCCGCCGAAGGCGGTCTCCCACTCCTCGGACCGCGTCTCGGCGATGACGAGGTCGACCACGTCGGCCAGCCGGCCGTCGCGGGCGAACGCCTCGCGCTGGCGGGCCGAGGAGCTTCCCCGCGCCAGCGACTCCCGGACCAGGGACGTGACGAGCTCGATGTCGCCGGACTCCTCCAGCTGTGGCCGCAGGCCGTCCACCATCCTCCAGATCACCTCGGCGGCCGGGCCCGGGGTGCCCTCGACCGGGTCGACGAGCTCGCCCTCCAGCCCTGAGCGCGCCGCCCGCCACGTCGCGGCGCGGACCATCTCCAGCCGGACCGAGCGTTCGGGGCCGTGCTGCACCGCGTCCAGCTCCCTGGCCACCAGCGCCCGGAACAGGCCAGCGATCAGCACGATGTCGCCCACCCTGGGGCAGGCGTCGCACACCCTCAGCTCGATGGTGGGCAGGTGGGCCGAGGGCCGGATGTCGAAATAGATCATGCCGGGGTCGGTGATCACACCGGAGCTCACGAGCTCCCGCACCACCTGGTCGTACTCGGCGGCCGACTCGAACCTGGCCACGGGCCCCGCGGTGGGCCAGCGCTGCCAGAGCAGCGGGCGGTAACTGGCGTATCCGGTATCGGCTCCCAGCCAGTACGGCGAGCTGGAGCTCAGGGCGAGCAGCGGGGGCAGCCAGGGGGCCAGGCGGTGGGCGACGGCCACCGCCAGGTCGCGATCCTCGACGTCGGCGTGGAACTGCGTGCCACAGATCAGCTGCTCGCGGGTGAGCAGCTGGTAGTCGGCGAGCATCTGCTCGTAGCGGGGGTCCGGGGAGATCTTCAGCGCCGCCAGGTCCACCAGCGGCACGCTCCCCGCCGCCACGATCCCGAGCCCGAGACCGTCCGCCGCCTGGATCACCGTGCGGCGCAGCGCGGTCAGGTCGTGCCCGAGGTCCTCCAGATGCATGAAGGGCCTGCTGTTGGCCTCCACCACCGAACGCTGCAGCTCGTGGGTGAACCGCTCCGCCGGTAACTGCTCCAGCAGAACACCTGCCCGTGGGACGAGGTGCCGGGTGTCGACGTCGACGACGTGGAACTCCTCTTCGACACCGACCGCGATCGGCCCCGCCAGACCCGCCATTTCATCACTCCTGAAGTACGCCGACTCACCGGGATTTTTGTCCTTTGCCCGAAAAAAGCAGTTCCGCACTTCATGGGCCGCTCCTGAGGGAAACGGAACCGTGAACTCACTCTCTGTGACCGGACGAGGCCCTCTCTCCTACGACCAGGAGGTCCCACCCCGTCCCGCGGGGGCCGGGCATCACCGGTCACCGGCGGGGAGCACGGGGACATCCGGCGAGGTTCCCTCGACGAAGGCCAGGGGAACGGCCGGAAAACCTCACCGAATCTCGGGTGGCTCCTCGGGCGACGGGCCGAAGGTGTCGGGAAAGGCTCGGTCTCCGAGCGTCTCCGGATCGTCCGGTGTGCCGGACGGATCGAGGAGGTGCCTCACCGGCGGCCTGTCGAGGAATGTGGAGACGGCCTCGACCACCCCCTCCCCCAGCGGGCGGAACGCGTCGACCACCGCCTGGGCGGGCGGGCCAAGGCGGCTGCCGACCTCCTGGAGAAGATCTTCCAGCACCTGCGGCAGCGGCGGCACCGGCAGGCCCAGCTGGGACTTGGAGTGAGCCTTCTCCGGCGGCGTCCAGCGCATCGAGTCGTCACTCATGGCGAGCCATTCGTCGACGGCCCCGTCGATGGAATCGAGCACGTGATCGGAATCGTCTGGCATGGCGGCTCCCCTCCTGACCGGGATCCGATAAGACGACGGTACCTCGCTCCGCCGCCACCGGGCAGAGGCGGGTCGGCCGCGGAAGCCTCGCGGACGGCTTCCGGGCCATCCCATCCCCGGTACGGCGGCGGAAGCTCGATCATCAAAGCCCGCCAAACTGGCATAACCCCCTCAGCTGGGGGAATGAGCTGTCGGTGCTCTCTCAAACTCGTCCCGCCGGCGGGGACACGCTCACCTTCCTCGGCGCGATCATGCGTAACCCCCAGCAGCTGGGTGCGATCGCACCCAGCTCGAAGGCCGTCGCCCGCCTGGCCGCGTCGGTGGTCCCAGTCACTCCCGGAGCCGTGGTCGTCGAACTCGGCGCCGGCGGCGGGGTGATCAGCGACGCGATCCGCGACCGCCTGCCGTCCGGGGGGCGACAGCTCGCCGTGGAGGTCAACGAGGGCATGGTGAGCCATCTGCGACGCAGCAGGCCCTGGCTTGAGGTGATCGCCGCTGACGCGGGGGACCTGGGCAAGCTGCTGAGACAGGCCGGCCTGTCCCACGCCGACGCGATCGTCTCCTCCCTTCCCTGGACGCTGTTCGAGGAGGCGCGGCAGAGGCGCATCCTGGAGGAGATCTCGGCCTCGCTCATCCCCGGCGGCACCTTCAGCACCGTCACGACGCTGACCGTGCTGCCGCTACAGCGCTTCCGGCACTTCCGCGGCCTCATGGAGGACACGTTCACCACCGTCGAAAGCCTGGGCCCGATCTGGCGCAACGTGCCGCCCGCCCTGGTGTACACCGGGGTCCGGGCGGGTGAGCGGCCGGCGGAAGACGTCTCCGGCGAGCCGGGCGAGGGCTGACCGCCCGCCCGGCGGGCGAATCCTGACCACCTACCGCCAAGCTGCGTATAATCGTGATTATCATTTTCCACTTTTCGCCGTCGATGATCATATCACGGCTGCCGGCTTGGAGGATCTCACCATGTCATCCGCCCCACTACGCCCGCAGAAGACCGCGATGCTGATCGCCCAGCGGATCGTCGCCGACATCAACCGGCGCGGTAACACCGTGGGCGACCGCCTACCTCCCGAGCGCATCATGCTCGACGAGTACGACGTGGGCCGTGGCACACTCCGCGAGTCCCTGCGCTTCCTCGAACTTCAGGGCGTCATCTTGCTCAAACCAGGGCCGGGCGGTGGCCCCATCGTCCAGCAGCCCGACGCCACCAGCCTGGCCACGGCGCTCACGCTGCTGCTGCAGTTCTCGAACGCACCATTTCGCACGATCGCCGAGGCGCGCACCGGTCTCGAGCCGATGATGGCGCGGCTCGCCGCGGAGCGGATGAGCGACGAGCGACTTGCGGATCTGAAGTCCAGCGTCGACAACATGCACGAGCACCTGGACGACGAGGCCGTCTTCCTGGACGAGAACAAGCGCTTCCACGACATCATCGCCCACGGCTCGGGCAACGCCATGTTCGGCTACATCGTCGACGCGCTGCTCGGGATCCTCGACGGCTCGGCGATCGGCATCGATTACCCGGAAGTACGCCGGTCCGCGGTGCACAAGGCACACCTGAAGATCTACGAGGCCATCGCCTCGCACGACCCGGCCGCCTCCTCCGAGGCGATGGCCGAGCACATCGACGCATACGTCAAGTACGCCGAGCGCAAGTTCCCCGAGGTGCTCGCCGCACCGATCGTGTGGAACAACATGTAACGATGTTCTCGCGGCTCCGGCGTCCTTGACTCTCCGCACCCGGACGCAAGACCGCCGTGCGCCTTCTCGCTCCCCCCTCGCACCGAAACACCTCCCGCTCTCACGGCGTCGGAGCTCACCGTGCCGGAACCACCGATCGGCGTTGAGTTCATGCGGCGCCGCCGCAGGATCCTTGAGCACAAGGCCGATATTAGGCTAGATTGATAATCATGAAAATCATAGATTGATTTTCTGTCAGCCTTGACCACCTGCCCGGCACGGGCGTGACACGAAGGGGCGCGATGTCTGCCATCGAAGTGGAACAGCGCGGTTCGGCGGTCTGGATTCGGATCAACCGGCCTGAGCGTCGCAACGCCTATGACCTCGACATGGCGAGGGCCATGATCGCAGCGGTCGAGGACGCCGGTGAGGCCGACGCCGTGGTGATCACCGGAAGCGGGGGCTCATTCTGCGCCGGTGGCGCACTGAACCAGCTCGGTGAGCCGGACCCCCAGCAGCTGCGCGCGCTGTTCACCACCTCACTACGGCTCGTCGACGCGATCCGCGCCTGTCCCCGGCCGGTGATCGCCGCCGTCGACGGAGCGGCCGCCGGCGGCGGCAACGAACTCGTCGTTGCCTGTGACTTCGCGATCGCCACCTCTCGCTCCACTTTCGGGCAGACCGGCCCAAGGGTCGGCTCGGCTCCGGTGCTGGGTGCCACCAACCTGCTCGCCGTGCAGATCGGGGAGAAGCGGGCGAAGGAGATGGCGATGCTCTGCCGGCGTTACACGGCCGAGCAGGCGCTGGCCATCGGCCTGGTCAACGAGGTCGTCGGTGACGACGGGCTCGATGACGCCGTCGAGCGATGGGTTGCCGAGATCCACCGGCTGAGCCCGCGCTATCTCGAGATCACCAAGATCAGCTCGAACCAGTGGTGGAACCATTCCAAGGACAACATGAACTCCGGACTCGGGATGCTGATCCAGGCGATCGGCAGTGAGGACATGCTCGAGGGTGCCCAGGCGTTCCTCGAAAAGCGCAAGCCCGACTTCCGAAGCGACCGGAACGCCTCCACCATCGGCGGATAGGCTCACGGGTGATCTTCCGGTGCCGCAGCGCCACGTTTCCCGATCGCGAGGACTGGGCGCCGGCGGCCATGCGCGCCGCAACGCCGCCGAGCGCCCGAACCCGGTCCGGCTGAACGCCACGGACACTTCTCAGCGCCGACCGGAAGCCGGCGGCACGGCGCTACTCCCTCTGTGGCAGCAGGACAGTGGAGTCGACCTCGATCCGCTTGTGCGCGATGCGCAGGCCTGAGGGAGTCTCGACGCACACGTCCCGGTAGCACCCCGTCTGGAGTCGCGTCCTGCCGCGTTCGTGAAACACCGCCTGGAAGTAGGCGCCGGTCTGGATCATGCCGTTTGATCCAGGTTCGGCACGCACGTTGGAGATGAAGTGCCTATCGACCAGGATGGGCCGGCGGATATGGTCCCGATACACGTCGAGGAAACCCTCGCCCCGCACCCGATGGCCGAAGCGGATCCCGATGAAGCCGACTGAGATGCCACTGAATCGCCTTACATTCCGGCGAATGATATGCATCAGACCACACGCCGCTACGGCGAGGCAATAGACGCGGCACGCCTTTTCAAACAGACGGTTGGCAGTCTGCGGCCATCGACAACCGGGCGGAGGACCGACAGCCGGCACGCCCCGGACGCGCCGGCGAATCCCCGGCCGACGTACGGGCTCACCCGGCGACCAGGATCCGCCCTGCCCCGTCCGGCGGCACATCCCGTCCACGCCTCTCGGTCACAAGGCGAGCACCGCTCTCCATTCCTACTTATCATGAACATTGTTATCCTTAAAGAGAGCCTGACATGAAGTTGTTTCCGCCGCCGGAGGACTCTCGATGACCACAGCAGCAGAGCTGCACTCGCCGCCCGCCTTTCCGCACCTCTTCTCCCCCCTGCAGGTGGGGACGATGCGGCTGCGCAACCGCGTGATGCTCCCGCCTCACGCCTCGGCGATCGGGAACATCTACGGCACCGATGACGACGCGGCCCGCAACATCGCCTACTTCGAGCAGCGCGTCCGCAACGAAGGCGTCGCCTGGGTCGGCAGCCTGTCGACCCATGTGAGGAACACCCTGATCCCGGGATTCGAACCGACGGGGGTCGGGGCGGCGACGACGGGATTCTTCCGCCTCCCGTTCTTCGTCGATCGGGTCCAGCAGTTCTGCGACACGATGCACTCGAACGGCGCGACGGTCACGGTCCAGATGGTGCACCAGGGCGGCATGCCACACGGCGCCTCACATGTGATGAGCTCACCGGTCATCAACCTCATGCCGCACGTCATGGACCAGGACGACATCGACGCCTTCGTCGAGGAGTACGCCTACTCCGCCAAGCTCTCCATGGACGGGCGCGCCGACGGCGTCGAGCTCCACCTCAACCATGACGACCTCCACGAGTGGTTCCTCTCCCCGCTCACGAACCGGCGCGAGGACAAGTACGGCGGATCGCTGGAGAACCGTGCTCGGTTCGCCGTCGAGACCATGCAGGCGATCCGCGCGGTCATCGGCACCTCCATGACTCTCGGGATCCGGCTCAACATCCGGGAGGAGGTGCCCGGCGGTTACGACGTCGGCGGCGGAGTCGAGCTGGCCCAGTACTTCGAGTCGACCGGCCTCATCGACTACGTCCACGGGGTCATCGGGTCGCCCTGGGGCAACCCGAGCTACATCCAGCCGACGTACTTCGATCCCGCGCAGTGGTCCGAGCTGGCCGGAGAGCTCAAGCGGAGCATCTCGCTCCCCGTCATCCACACCGGCAGGATCAACAGCCCGGAGGTGGCCGAGCAGGTGCTCGCGGCAGGACACGCGGACGTCGTCGGCATGGCGCGGGCCCACATCGCCGACGGGGAGCTGCTCCTGAAGGCACGCGAGGGCCGCCTCCTGGACATCCGCCCGTGTGTCGGCGGCAACGAGTGCATCAGCCGTCGCTACGTCGAGGGGCTCGGCTTCGGATGCGCCGTGAACCCCCGGACGAGCCACGAGGTCGAGGACCCCTGGCCGAAGACACCCCGTCCCCGTACCCTGCTCGTCGTCGGCGGTGGACCTGCCGGCATGGAACTCGCGGCTCTGGCCCGCGAGGGCGGTCATGACGTCACCCTGTGGGAGGCGGGCGACGAACTCGGCGGCCAGCTGCGATATGCCGCGATGGCACCGCGGCACGAGATGTACGGCAAGTACCTCGAGTGGCAGCGGCGCCGTCTGGCCGGCCTCGGCGTCACCGTCGAGCTCGGCCGTCGGGCCACGGTCGGCGACGTCGTCGCCACCGCCCCCGACGTCGTCGCCGTGGCCACCGGGGCGACGCCCCGCACACCGGCGATCCCCGGAGCCGAGGGCGGCAACGTGCTCGACATCCGCGACGTCCTGGCCGGTCGGGTGAGACCGGGAAAGCGCGTCCTCGTCATCGCCCAGGATGATCACGTCCCACCGCTCTCGGTCGCCGACCACCTCTCCTGCCGCGGGCACGAGGTGACACTCACCTACGCCACCCAGGGCCCCGCTCCGCTACTCGGGCGATACATCATCGGAGGCATCCTCGGTCGCCTCGACGCGCAGGGGGTCCGGATGCGCTTCATGGAGGAGGTCGTCACGATCCACGACTCCACGGTCGAGACCCGGAACGTCTACTCTTCGCGTACCGAGACGGTCGGGGAGTTCGACTCGATCGTCCTTGCGTGCGGTGGTGTGTCCGATAGCGCCCTGTACGACGACCTCAAAGGCAGGCTGCCCGAGGTCCACATCCTCGGCGACGCCTACGCCCCTCGCCGGCTCGTGTTCGCGACGAAGCAGGCCCATGCCCTCGCCGAATTGCTCGTCCGCAGCCGCGGCTGACCCGAGCACAACGTTCAGATAAATATCAAAGGAGAAAATGACATGCTGCTGAAGGACAAGGTCGCACTCATCACCGCGGGAGCCTCCGGCATGGGCCGGGCTGCCGCGGAGCGATTCGCCCAGGAGGGTGCGCACGTCATCGTCGTCGACGTCAACGAGGCCAACGCCAAGGAGACCGTCGCCGCCATCGAGGCCGCGGGCGGCGCCGGCACCGCCGCGATCGTTGACGTCCGCGACCTCACCGCGCTCAAGGCCCTCGCGGATCAGGTTCAGCGGGACCACGGCGCCCTGCATGTGCTCTACAACAATGTCGGCATACCCGGCGCCGCCGGCCTCGACCTCACCGAGGAGGAATGGAACACGGGGCTGGAGATCAACGCCAGGGCGGGCTTCTTCCTCAGCGGCTACCTCACCGAGGCGCTCAAGGCGGCCAACGGCGCGTCGGTCATCTTCACCTCCTCGACCTCCGGCCTGATCGGTTCGCCCTTCAGCCCGATGTACTCCTTCACCAAGGGTGGCATCATCGCGCTGGTGCGTTCCATGGCGCTCGCCTGGGCCGCCGACAACATCCGCGTCAACGCCATCGCACCCGGCTCGGTCGAGACGCCGGGCCTGCCGGGCTTCTTCCGGACCGACGACCCCGCCGAGATCGAGGCCCGTAAGGCCGCCTTCTTCGCGACGATTCCGATGGGCCGGGCCAGCCAGCCGGATGAGATCGCCAAGGTCGCGCTCTTCCTCGCCAGCGACCTGTCGAGCTATGTCACGGGCGTGACGATCCCCGTCGACGGTGGCATCACGGCGAAGTAGCCGACCGCGTGCTCATCGCGAAGGCGCCCTCCCCCTAGGGGGAGGGCGCCTTCGCGATGACAGCCGGTCGAACAGCGCGGTGCCGCCGCCGGCACCATGGATTCATGCGGGCGCTGCGCCCGACTCCGCCCTCTCCAGGTCCGCCACGGAACCGGGGACCTCGTCGTGACCGTCTTTCGGTGTGGCGGTGACCAGGACGTAGCCGACGACGGCCGCGAGTACGGCGGCGCCGGTGGCCAGGGCCGCCCCGAGCACATAGCCGGTTTCGTCCGGGTTGAGCTCTCCCGCGGGGATGTGACCGGCGAGCACGGAGGCCACCGCGGCCGCCCCGACGCTGCCGCCCATGAGCCGGAGGACCTGGTTGATGCCGGTGGCGCTCGCAGTCCGATCGTCCGGGGTCCGCGCGACGATGAGTGCGGGCATGACCGAGTACGCGACGCCGATGCCCACCCCCAGCAGTGCCATGGACACAACGATGTGCCATGTCACGCGGTGAGCGACGGCGAAGGTCCCGAAGGCGGCCGCCACCGCGAGGGAGCCAACGGGCAGGACGGAGCGAACGCCGGTCCATCTGGCCAGGGCACGTGCGACCGGCGGCGAGAGCAGTGTGGCGATCGACATCGGCAGCATCAGCAGTCCGTTGACGAACACGGAGTACCCGAGCCCGAGGCCGTGAGTCGTCGGTTGCTGGATGAGCAGGACCATGACCGCGGCCCCACCGAACACGGCGACCCCGAGCAACACCGCCGCGAGGTTGACCCCGAGGACACCGCGGGCGCAGGCCAGCCGCAGGTCGACCAGCGGAGCCCGGTGGCGCAGCTCGACCAGTACCCAGGCTGCGAGCGTGACGAGGCCCAGCACCCCAAGCCCTACCACCTGTACCGAGGTCCAGCCCCAGGTCTGTCCTCTGGCGACGGCGAGGAGGCTCGCGCCAAGGCCCACTCCAAGCAGGATGGCACCCGGAACGTCCACCCGTATCGTCGTCGATGCCCGCGAGCCCGCCGGAACGCACCACCAGACCCATAGCGCGCCGACGAAGGACACGACCATGGCGAAGAGAAACGCCGCCCGGTAGTCGAAGAACAGCACGCACAGTCCCATCACCGGGTTGCCGAGCCCGACGCCCACGGCGATGCTCGTGGAGAGGACGGCCAGCGTTCGATGGAGCTTTACTCCGACGAGGTACTGACGCGCGATGCTCACGGTCAACGGCACCATCGCGTAGCCGAACCCCTGGAGGGCGCGTCCGGCCAGGAGCCCGGGGAAGGTCGGGACCGCCGCTCCGACGAGGCCTCCTGCTCCGACCGCCGCGAGCGCGCCGATGAGCACCCAACGGCGCAGGTGACCATCGGCCAGACGTGACAGCACAGGGGTGCCCACGACTCCGATGAGCAGTGTGATCGTCAGGGTCCACTGCGCGGACTCGATCGACACCCCCCTGTCCTTGGCCACCTCGGGGACGATCGGACTGCCCAGTCCGGCCACCACAGAACCGATCAACGCGGCGTACGACAGGCACGCCACCAGCGCCGCCTGCGACGGCGCAGCCTTCGACGACCGTCCCATCCCGGCCGTCAGACCAGCTCGAGCAGCGTGGCGTTGGCCATCCCGCCACCCTCGCACATGGTCTGGACGCCGTAGCGGAGGTCCTGTCGACGCACCCGGTGAAGCAACGTCGTCATGAGCCGCGCCCCGGTGGCGCCCAAGGGGGACCGAGCGCGATCGCTCCCCCTTGGGCATTCGTCAGCTCGAGATCCGCACCCGTCTCCTCCGCCCACGCGAGAACGACCGAGGCGAACGCCTTGTTGACCTCGAAGGCGCCGATCTCCGCCAACCCCACACCGGCCCGCCGCAGCAGTGCCTCCGTCGCGGGAGTCGGGCCGGCCAGCATGAGAACCGGATCGGAACCGACCGCCGCCACCGGTGTGCGCGCCGCCTCGACGAGATATGCCTCAGCCATCGTTCCTCCTGCTCCCGTTCTCTTCCCGGTCGTCGCAGCCATCCGTCCGGCCGCCGCCGGGGCGATCGCCCGCCTGCTCCAGCGGGGCGGCGGTTCTCCGGGAACGCGGACGACCTCCGAGACCCCCTCGCCGAGCTCTCGTTCCCTACCGCGCGGCCGCGGGGTTCGGGGGATCGCTGATCACCCCGGCCGAGCGAAGCGCGTCGACCTCCGGCTGGGGCAGCCGGAGCAGCTCGTCGAGCACCTCCCGGGTGTGCTGACCTATGGCCGGCACGCCGTCGTAGCGTGGGCCGTCGTAGCTACGGACGTGAAGCACCGGCCCCGGTGTCAGCACCCGGCCGAGTGCCTCACTGCCGGTGAGCTCGACCAGGGTCCGTTCGCCGAAGTGCGGGTCCGCCACGATGTCACTGGCATCGTTGACCTGGGAGCACACCACCTCGAACTTGTCGAGCACCGCGAGGATCTCCGCCCTGGGACGCGCGGCGACCCAGGCGCCGACGATGCCCTGCAGCTCGTCGTTGTGCTCCATCCGGACGGCGTTGGTCGCGTAACGGGGATCCTCGATCATCTCCGGTCGGCCCATCGCCTCGAACAGGCGTTTGGCGATGCCCTGGTTGGAGGCCGCGATCGAGAGCCATTTGCCGTCGCTCGCCTGATAGACCCCGCGCGGCGACGCGGAGCCCGTCCCGTTGCCGACCCGGCCCTGGACGGTACCGGTCGCGGTGTAGTTGATGAGCATGTCACCGATGATGAACATCAGGGGCTCGTACAACGCGATGTCGACCTCGTCGCCCTCCCCCGTCCTCGATTTGCGGTACAACGCCATGGCCGTCCCCATCGCGGCGGAGATCCCCGCGATGGAGTCGGCGAAGCCGAAGGGCGGCGACGTGGGAGGCGTCTCCGGCCAGCCGTTGATGAAGGCAAAGCCGCTTCCGGTCTCGGCCACGGTGCCAAAGCCCGGACGCTCCCGGTACGGTCCCGTCTGGCCGAAGCCGGACACCCTGGTGAGCACCAGTCCCGGGTTGTCCGCGCGAAGGACGTCGTAACCGATCCCCCACTCCTCCAGCCGGCCGGGGCGGAAGGACTCGATGACCACGTCGACCCGGGCGGCGAGGCGGCGGACGAGGTCTCGCCCCGCTGCGCTGCGCAGGTCGATGCCGATGGAGCGCTTGCCCGAGTTGAGCCGGGCAAAGCCCATGGACTGGCCGTTCTTCATCGGTGTCCACTGGCGGGCGTAGTCGCCCGCGCCGGGGTCCTCCACCTTGACCACGTCCGCACCGAAGTCGCGCAACATCCGACCGCAGGTCGGCGCGGCGTACATCGTGCCGAGTTCGAGCACCCGCACCCCGGCCAGGGGACCTTGGGCGCGTTGGGACCCTTCGCCCATCACAACCTCCACTGGATGTGCTTGACCTCGAGGTACTCGCGCATCCCCCACTCGCCGAGCTCCCGCCCGACGCCGGAGCGGCCGTAGCCGCCAAAGGGCGCGTCCGCGCGCATGGCCCCGCCGCCGTTGATCCACACCGTGCCGGCCCGGATCTGGGAGGCGATTCGGCGGGCCTCCACCGGGTCGTTGCACCACACGTTCGCGGCGAGGCCGTAAGCCGTGTCGTTGGCGAGCCGGATCGCGTCCTCGGTGTCCTTGAAGGGCAGGATGACGGCGACCGGGCCGAAGATCTCCTGCTGCACCGCTCGGGCGTCCGGAGGCAGGTCGCCGAGGAGGACCGGGTTGACGTACCAGCCCTTCTCCGGCAACGGCTTGGTGACCTCGAGCAGCTTCTTGCCGCCGTCGGCCACCGCCTCGTCGATGAAGCCCAGCACGCGAGCCTGGTGGTCCGGGCGGATCATCGGCCCGATGTTGGTCGCCGGGTCCCACGGGTCGCCGACGATCATCTGATCGAAGGCCGAGGCCCCCGCCTCCAGGAACTCGTCGTACTTCGCCTCGTGGACAAGGAGGCGGGCGAGCGCCGCGCACCCCTGGCCACCGTTGCGAGACCAGCGAAGATGCATCTCGACGGCGATGTCCTGCACGTCGACGTCCGGCATGACCAGGCTCGGCGACTTGCCACCGAGTTCGAGGGTGACGCCTACCAGGTTCTGGGCGGCCTGCTCCATGATCTTCGCGCCGACGGCGTCCGAGCCGGTGAACGAGACCCGGTCGACCCCCCTGTGGGAGGAGAGCCGCCGGCCCACGTCCGTACCGCCGACGATGACGTTCATGACACCGGGGGGCAGACCTGCCTCCTGGATGAGCTCACCGAGAAGGAGCGTGGTGAGCGGGGTCCTCGGCGACGGCAGGAGCACGACGGTGCACCCTGCCGCGAGCGCGGCACCGAACTTGAAGATGGCGAGGTTGAGCGGGTAGTTGTACCCGGTGATCGCGGCCACGACGCCGACCGGCTCGTGGACGACGTCGCTCATCGTCGGGTGCGGCTTGTCGTACTCACCGAGGTGGATCGTCCGGTCCACCTTGGCCGCCTCGGCCGCCCAGCGGAGGTGCTCGTCGACCGCCATCTTCACCTGGAGGTACTGCGCGAGCGAGACGGGCGTGCCCACCTCGTTGACGATCGACGGCAGCAGCCGGTCCGCGGCCGCCTCGAGCACGTCGGCGAACCGGTGGATGTACCGGGAGCGCTCCTCGCCCGACAGCGCGGCCCACTTCGGGAACGCCGCGCGAGCCGCCGCGACGGCCGCGTCGACCTGCTCACTGGAGGCGCCGCCGACGGTGGCGATGACCTGCTCGGTGGCGGGGTTGAACACGTCCCAGGTCTCGCCTCGGGGCGGCACCATCTCGCCGCCGATGAGGAGGGTACGAGTCTCGGGGACCCAGTCCCGCAACGGGTTCCGGGCGGTGGTCTCGGTCATCGGGCATCTGATCCTTCGGTGGGTCGCTTGGCCATGAGGCCGACTCGAGTCATCTCCACGACGACCTGGTCGCGCTGGTTGAGGCCGATGTGCTCGAACCAGACGATGCCGGAGTCCGTCCGGCTGGTGGATTCGCGCTTCTTCAGGATCGTCGTCTCGGCGCGCAGGGTGTCACCGTGGAACACCGGACTGGGGAGCTTGATCTTGTCGTAGCCGAGGTTCCCGAGGGTCGTGCCCATCGTCAGCTCGGGCACGTGGAAGGCTCCGATGAGCGCCACGGTGAAGAGGCTGTTGAGAACACGCTGCCCGTGGATCGTCGTCTTGCAGAACTCCTCGTCGAGGTGCAGGGGCTGGACGTTCATCGTCAGTGACGTGAACAGCACGTTGTCCATCTCGGTGATGGTCCGGGTCAGGGCGTGCTTGTAGTGCGCCCCCTCCTCGAACTCCTCGAACCACAGACCCCGCATGCTCATTGGTTACCTCCCGCGGTGATGCGCCCGGCCCGTTCGAGCCACTCGACCGCTTTGTCGTAGTGCGCCTTGTCGATGTGGAGCCCGCGGTAGCGGAGGGCACCGGTGCCCTCGGCCTCGGCGGCCTCGTATGCCGCGACCATCCCCTGGTAGAAGGCGAAGTCCTCGGCGGATGGTGTGAAGACGTCGTTGACGGTCGCCACGTGGCTCGGGTGGATCACGATCATCCCCCGGAACCCGAGCCGCCGTCCTCTGACCGCGAACTCCCTGAGCCCGTCGAGATTCTCCAGGTCCTCCCAGAGTCCGGTGAGCGCGTGGATCTCCGCCTCCCGGCACGCGAGGAGCACCCGGCTGCGGAGGTACAACGTCTCCTGGCCCTCCGGGGTCCACTCGTAGCCGACGGCGCGGGCGATGTCGGCGTGTTCCGCGCTGGGCCCGATCATGGCGCCGATCCGGGGAGAGGCCAGGGCCACCTCACGAGCGTTGTGGATCGCCTTGACGGTCTCGACCGGGACGATGTACTCCAGCCCCGTCACACCGTTGCGTATCTCGAAGTGGTCCACGAGCGCGTCGTAGTAGAGCACATCCCTGGCCTGCTCGATCTTCGGCGCGAAGACACCGTTGAGCCCGGGTACGACCACGGCCTCGAGGTCCGCTCCGGTGAGACGCGTGGCCAGCGAGTTGACCCTGACGAAAAGCCCGACATCCTGGTTCGTCTCCCGGATCCGGGTGATCGAGGCTGCGACGATCTCCCGGGCTGCCGCCTTCTCTCCGGCCGGGACCGAGTCCTCAAGGTCGAGGACGACGCAGTCGGCACCCGAGGCGATCGCCTTGTCGACCCACGCCGGACGATGCCCGGGGATGAAGAGGACCGAACGGTACTGCCGCATCAGTAGCTCCTCGGCAGGCCGAGGACGTGCTCGCTGACGTAGTTGAGGATCATCTCCTGGCTGATCGGGGCGATCCGCATCAGCCTGGCCTCGCGGAAGTATCGCTCGACGTGGAACTCCTTGCCATAGCCGAATCCGCCGTGGACCTGGAGTGCGACGTCCGCGGCATAGAAGCCCGCCTCCGCGCAGAGGAACTTCGCCATGTTCGCCTCCGCTCCGCAGGGCAGGCCCTGGTCCACCATCCAGGTCGCCTTCTGAAGCACCGCCTCGGCGGCCTCAATGCGAATCTTCGCCTCGGCGAGCTGGAAGGCGATGCCCTGGTTCTTACCGATCGGACGGCCGAAGACCTCGCGCTCCTTGGCGTACTGGGTGCCCCTGCGCAGGGCGGCCTTGCCGATGCCCAGTGCCGCGTTGGCGGCGATGACGCGCTCGGCGTTGAGCCCCCCGAGGATGGCCTTGAAGCCGCCGCCGACCTCGCCGACGACGTCCTCGTCCGCGACGAAGAGTTCGTCGATGAAGAGCTCGTTGGTGTCCACCGCGTTGCGGCCCATCTTCGGGATGGGACGGATCTGCACCTTGGCCGGGTCCATCTCGGCGAACATCAGGGTCATGCCCGCCATCCGCTTGGCGGAGGGGTCACGCGGGCTGGTGCGGCAGAGGAGGAGCATCCGCTCCGCTTCGAGGGCCTTGGTGATCCAGACCTTCTTCCCCGACACGAGCCAGCCCCCGTCGACCTTCTTCGCGAACGTCGAGATGTTCGACGTGTCGGTGCCGGCGTCGGGTTCGGTCACCGCGAACGATGTGTGCAGCTCTCCGGTGATCACACGAGGAAGGAATCGTCGCTTCAGGTCTTCACTGCCGTGGTGGATGATCGGCTCGAAGCCGAAGATCCCGATATGTACGGCGCTGCAGCCGCCCATCCCCGCCCCGGACGCGGCTATCTCCTGCTCGACGATGGCCGCCTCCGTGACGCCGAGGCCACCACCGCCGTACTCCTCGGGGATGGTCAGCCCCAGCCAACCGGCCTTGGCCACCGCGTTGTAGAACTCCCACGGGAACTCGTGGGAGGCGTCGTGCTCCATCCAGTACTCGTCCGGAAAGGCCTTACACATGGCGCGCACGGCCTGCCGGATGTCTTCGTGTGTGGGATCGATGGTGAAGTCCACCTGTGCTCGCCCTTCTCTGTTCCGGTCTCCGTCAGCGTGCGGAGAGCTTGGTCCGGTCGTAGGTGTCGGAGGTGATGCCGTCCTCACGCAGGGCCGCCTTGCGGACCTTCTCGGACGGGGTCTTGGGAAGCCGCTCGACCACCCGGACGAAACGGGGGATGGCGAAGGCGGGTATCTTGCCCTCGCACCACGCGAGGATCTCCTCCGGGGACACCGGCTCCGAGACGACGATGACCGCGAGGACCTCGTCCTCCCCGGCCTCGACGTCGGCGGGCACGCCCAGGACGGCGCACTCCACGACGGCCGGGTGGCCGAGCACGGCCTGCTCGACCTCGTAGGAGCTGATGTTCTCGCCACGCCGCCGCAGCGCGTCCTTGTAACGGTCGACGAAGTAGAACCACCCGTCCTCGTCCTTGCGCAGGGCGTCACCGGTGTGGAACCAGAGGTTCCGCCATGCCTCGACGGTCTTCTCCGGCATCCCGTAGTAGCCGTTGCTGCAGGTCCACGGATGCACGGGGCGGACGACGAGTTCTCCGACCTCGCCGACCGGAACCTCCCGGTCGGTCTCAGGGTCGACCAGCCGGATGTCGAACCAGTCCGCGGCCTGGAGCCCCGCCGCACCGGGAGGCCGCTCCACTCCGTAGAGCGAGAGAATCGGCGCCGAGGTCTCGGTGAGCCCGAAGGCGTCGACGAACGCCTCGATCCCGTACCGCTCCTTGAACTGCTTGACGATCGTGCTCGCCGTGGGCGCGGCGTACACGCAGCGCAGCCGGTTGTCCAGATCGTTCTCGCGAGGCGGCTGCTTCCAGGCGAAGTCCATCATCACGCCGACGAAGTTCGTCACGGTGACCTTCGAGTCACGCACGTGGTCGATCCACCGGCTCGCGCTGAACTTGGGCCGCACCACTGCCCGCCCACCGGCGATGATCACCGGGAACACCGCCATGAACTGCGCGTTGCCGTGGAAGAGCGGGGTCGTCGTGAGATAGGTGTCCTCAGCCGTGAGCCGGGTGAGGCAGACCACCTCCTGGCCGAAGAAGTACAGCTGGGAGTTCGGCATCGCCACGCCCTTCGACGGACCTGTGGTGCCGGAGGTGAAGAAGATCGCGCCGAGGTCCTGTGCCCTGGGAGTCGGCAGATCCAGCACCGGGCCCTCTTCGAGCTCCTCCCACGGTGCGGCCTTCCAGCCGTTCTCCCGGAGCAGGCCGATCGCGGTGTCCCGGGCGCCCGAACCCGTGTCGATGACCCAGAATTCCTCGATCCCGCGCGCGTGCTCGGCGATGGCCACGATCCGCTCGGCGAAGGTGTCGTCGATGATCGCGAACCGCGCCCGCACAACGCCGAGCTGGTGGCGCAGGAACTCACCTTCGTAGTTGGTGTTGATCGGCACCTCGACCAGTCCGCCGACGGCGGTCCCCCACCAGCTGCGGACCAGCTGCGAGGAGTTGACCGCCATGATGACGACCCGATCCCCCTGGGAGGCCCCGGCGGTGATCAGCGCTCCGGCGATCCGCTCCGCACTGGACAGCGCCTCGGCGTAGGTCCAGCCGGCATTCTCCTCGGGGGTTTCGAGACAGACCGACTCCGGGCGCAGCTTGGCGTGATGGCGCAGGACGTGACTCAACGTCCACGTCTCCGGATCGGGGAAGGTCGGTACAAGATCGGTGTAAACCATCGGCCGGCGGCTCACCTGTGGGCCTCCGCGAACACGGACTCGGCGATGTCGGCGCGCGGTGTGATCGCCCTCATGGCGGGGACCACTTCGCGGCCGAGCCTGGTGATCGACGCGATGGTCTCATCGGCGTCCATCGACGGCCACTGCGGACGCAGCAGCAGCGGGTCGACCGGGAGTGTCTCGACAAGGTCGGTCAGCTGGGCCACCACGTCGTCCGGTGAGCCGATGACGGCGTGACCGGACACCGCCTTGAAGAAGTCGTTCTCAAGGTCGGTGTCCTGCATGACGTCCAACCCCTTCTGCGCGTAGGTCAGGTAGCGCCCCTGGGCCACCCTCGCGTACTCCACCATCGCCTCCTGACGGGTGTCCGCGACCAGGCAGTTGCGGCGCAACGGCTGCGGGCCGAACTCCTTGCCGCGTTCCAGGAAGCCGTCACGCACGATCGCGTACCGCTCAGCCACCTCGTGCTTCGGTGTCTCCGGAGGGCAGGCGTAGGCGTCGCCGTACTTGGCCGCCCGCCGCACGCCGGGGATGGCGTGGGCACCGATCCAGATCGGCGGGTGCGGGTCCTGGACCGGGAACAGGTGAGGATGCACGTCCTCGAGAGTCCAGTACTTGCCGTGGTGATTGACGGTGTCCTGGGTCCATAGCTTCTTCATCAGCTCGAGGGACTCGTCGAACCGTCCCGCACGCTGCTTGTAAGGCACATCGAGATAGTCGAACTCCTCGGGCCGGTAACCGAGTCCCGCCCCGAAGATCAGGCGTCCCTCGGTGACGACATCGAGGGTGGCGATCTCCTCGGCCAGCATCACCGGGTGGTAGAGCGGCGCGATCATGATCTGCGTGACGAGACGCACGTGCGGATCGACCTCGGCCGCGAGGCGGGCCAGCAGCGGCACCGGCTGCAGCCAGCGCAACTCGCCGTAGAGAAAATGCTGGCCGATCGCGATGTAGGTGAAGCCGCTGTTCTGGGCGGCTTCGACGATACGGAGAACGTCCTTGAACTGCTGGGCCGGCGAGACCGTCTTGGGCACATCACTGAGCAGAAGACCGACCTGGACCATGACTAAGCCTCTCTGGAAACACTGCTTGGAGTGGAACGCTGCCTTCGGATCTCGGGTGCCGTCTTCACGCGTTGGGAGGCAGGCCGGCATTGGCCCAGCCTCCGTCGACCGGCAACACGACTCCGGTGATATAGCTCGCGCGGGGCGAAGCGAGGTAGACCACCGCGTCGGCGATCTCGGACGGCTTCCCGACCCTCCCCATGGGGATCCGCGCGACATAGCCCTCGTTCGAGATGCGCCCGCTCGCGACCATGGCAGCCTGCATCTCCGTCGCGATGGTGCCCGGCGCGACGGCGTTGACCCGCACGCCGGCCGGTGCCCACTCGACGGCGAGCGCCCGCACGAGACCGTCGATCCCCGACTTCGAGGCGCAGTACGCGGCGCGGGCACCGAAGCCGAGGGAGGCACAGATGGACGACACCATAACGATGCTCGATCCGGGGCCGAGATGCGGGTAGGCGGCCTTTGCCCCCGTGAAGGCGGCACGAAGGTTGACCGACAGCACACGGTCCCACTCCTCGACCGGGAAGTCCGCCGTCTCCCCCGGCGAGGTGACCCCCGCGTTGAGGACGAGCGTCGCGAGCCCACCCCCGATCTCGGCGGCGAGGCGGAATGCCTGTTCGAGCACCGAAGGATCACCGACGTCGCCGACGACGGCGCGGTGCCCCTCCCCGAGTTCCCCGGCGACGTCCTGAACGCTCTCATGCAGGTCGACCGCGACCACGGCCGACCCCTCCCCGGCGAACGCCTCGGCGACCGCCTTCCCGAGCCCGCGCGCGGCGCCGGTCACCACGACCCCGACGGGTCCGGGCTCGGCTGTTCCGTCCACGACCTGCTCGACAGCAGTGACACCTGTCATTAGCGCGCCTTCCAAGTCCAGGACGGGACCCCCGCCGACCATCCCGTGCAAACGTTGTGACGACCGTAACACCGCCGTCGATTCATGACAATGATAAGCCTAGACTACCCCGCCTTTCACGTGGGCATCGACGAGCCGAGGCGACCGGCGGTCGCCCGTCACCGCGGAGGTGACGGGCGTGTCCCGCGCGGAGGTCGAGGTCACCTCGGGCGTGGCACCCCGCTCGGGGCGGGCTACTCGGACGTCCCGACGGGGACGTAGCCCGAGGCGGCCTTGGGCAGGGTGAGGAAGCGCTCGACGGCGATCTTCTTGTGCGCGAGCCTGTGCTCTTCACCGTCCTCGACGTGGACGTCGTCGTAGTACCCGACGATGATCCGTGTCTCCGTCGGGTCGAACATCGTCGCCTGGAAGTACGCGTGCGTCTGGATCGTGCCATCGTCGAGTCGGTCGGCGGTGACATTGGTCACGACGTGCTTGCACACCTCGGTCACCGAGGCGTTCTGCGCACGGTAGACATCAAGGAAGGGTTCCATCCCCTCGATCGGGGGTGCCGCGGCGCGGGTCATCCTGATGTCATCCGTGGCGATCTTCCGCAGGGTGTCGAGGTCACCCTCGTCAACGGCTCGCGCGTAGACGTTGTAGAGCCGCACGGCGCGGGCGGTGGTCTCAGCGTTGTGATCGGTCATTTGGCGGTCAGCCCTCCGTCGATGGGGATGGTGACACCAGCGACGAAGCCTGCGTCGTCGCTGGAGAGAAAGGCGACCACACCGGCGATCTCCTCCGGAGTGGCCGACCGGCTTGTCGATCGTCTCGATCCCGCGCTCGTCGCCGTACCGGCGGTCGCACTCCCCTCCCGCGCCGGCTTGGCGTCGCCGAGGACGGCCATGAGGTGATTGCCCACCGGGACTCCCCTCCTGCTGGAAAAGCGTGCCGGAGAACTCGAACGGGACAGGGACTACTCAGCGCGCTTACCTCCACGACCGTTCCCCGGCATCTTGCGCGAGTCGTGACTGACCGCGGTGGCCACCGAGCGGACCTCGAACACCACCCGATTGGGGCTGTCGAGAAGTCGGGTGAACGCCGCCGGGTCCTCCGGCTGCATCCTGGTGGTGAACTTCTCGAAGAACCACTCCTTGGTCTTCGCGTCCCGATGCACGGTGGCGACCCCGCGGATGGCGAGCATCTGGCGGCCGGGGGTACCGGTCCCCGAGTTCGACACGACAATCGTCACGCGCGGATCAGCGGCCAGGGCACGGGCGTGCGGACGGCTCTCCACGGCGGTGAGCCAGAAGGTCCCGTCCTCCACGAAGAAGCTCATGATCACGCCACTCGGCCAGCCGTGCTCGTTGGCGAAGACAAAGGTGCACTCGGTCTGCTTCTCGAGCAGTTCTCCCTGCTCCGCCCGGTCCGTCTTGAGAGACTGCAACGCCTCAAGATCGTCAACTCCGACCCTGCCCATGTGTATCCCCTTCTCGATGCGGATGAACCATGATATTCGTAGTCATAATTAATCCGTCAAGAGGCCCCGTTCCGCGGGCAGGTCGGCGACGTCGGCACCGACGAGGAATCCGGGGGCATCGGTCCAGGCCGATCCGCCGTCCGCGAAAAGCGTCCGCATTCCAGTGCGGGACAGCAGATCACGCCGGCCTTTGACGGTGATCGTTCGCCCTGGGTCAAAGGACCGCGGTCCCGCGGCCACCCGGACGACCGAGGAAGTTCGAGGAGCGGGCCCCAGAAGCCGCGGCGGCCCGGACGCGAGAGCACACCGACGCCCACCAGAGCCATGCCAGGCGCCGGCGGTTCCCCCAGACACTCAACGAGACGGCTACCTGGGACTCCCGCCCCTTCGGCCGGCGCCCCAGGAACCGACATCATCGGGACGTTCAGTCACCATGACCGACCAGCGCGGCCTCTCCAAGGAACGCCCGTAGCACTGCGGCGTTGTCCCGGGCGCTCGCCGCCGGACCTGTGAAGACCACCTCACCCCGCGCGATGGCGACGACGTCGTCGGCAACCTCCAGGCCGGCCTCGGCGTTCTGCTCGACCATGAGAATACCGATGCCGGAGTCGGCCATCGTCCGCACCTTGGCGAGAATGGAGTCCACGATTGCGGGCGCGAGCCCCATGGACGGTTCGTCCATGAGCATGACCTTGGGCTGGGACATCAGCGCCCGCCCGAAGGCGAGCATCTGCTGCTCGCCCCCGCTCAGCAGACCAGCCGCCGAGTGGCTGCGCTCCTTGAGGATCGGGAACATCTCGTAAACCTTGGCGAGCGTCTCGCCGTAGCTGTTCCTTGGCGCCACATAGGCGCCCATCCGCAGGTTCTCGTGGATCATCAACGGGCTGAAGACACGCCGGCCCTCCGGGACGAGCGCGATGCCGCGACGGACGATCTTGTGAGGAGGCAACCCCGTGATGTCACGGCCGTCAAGCCGGATCGTGCCCGCATGCGGCTTCTCCAGGCCCGCGATGGCCTTCAGGGTCGTGCTCTTCCCGGCGCCGTTGGCGCCCAGCACCAGGGTGACCTTCCCGGGTTTGACCAACAGGCTGACACCGCGAACGGCTTCAACCTTGCCGTAGCTGACCTGAATGTCGCTGATCTCAAGCATGCTCTCGCCACTTCTTTCCGAGATACGCCTCCTGCACCTGCGGGTTCTGCACGACGGCCTCGGGCGTGCCCTCGGCGATGAGCCGACCGTAGTTCATCGCGAACACGTAGTCGCAGGTGTCGATCATCATCTGCACGTCGTGCTCCACGAGCAACTGGCAGAGTCCTTCGGAACGCAGGCTCCTGAGAAGGCCCGAGATCTCCGCGCGCTCCTTCTGGTTCATCCCCGCGGTGGGCTCGTCGAGAAGGAGCAGCCTGGGATCCATCGCGATGGCCCGCGCGATCTCCACTCGGCGCTGTGTTCCGTAGGACATCTCCGAGGGATAGTGCTCCTCGAACCCCTGGAGTTGCGTTCGTGCGATCGCGTCGGCGACCGCGGGCGACCGGCCCCGGCCGAACAGCCGATCGAAGAACGCGGGCCTCTCCTCGGATGCCCCAGAACGCGCGTCCGCTCCGAGCTGGATGTTGTCACGGACCGTGAGGTCAGGCAGTAGCCGCACGGTCTGGAACGTCCTGGCGACGCGTCGCCGGGCCACCTCTGAGGCCGGAACACGGTGGTACTCGACGTCGTCGAAGTACATCTCTCCACGGGTGAGCGGGGTCAGCCGGGTCAGCGCGCCGAGGAGCGTGCTCTTACCCGACCCGTTGGGACCGATGATTCCGTAGATCCTGCCCGGCAGGAGTTTGAGGGACAGCCCGTCGACGGCCTTCACCCCACCGAAGTGCACGGCCACATCGCGCACCTCAAGCACTGGCACCTGGGTACTCATGAGGTCGACTCCACTTCCGACTTCCGCGCAAGTCTCTCGGGCGCCGGCGACTCGTCGTCCGAGTCGTCGTCGCCGGGCACCTCCACGGCCTGCCCATGGTCGCGCCTGCGGCGCTGCATGCTCCGCCTGGTGTTGACGATCAGGCCGTGGATCCCCCGGGGCAGGAAGATCGCGGCGAGGGCGACGATGATCCCGTAGATCAGCTCCTGCCATTCCCCGACCACGTCGAGCAGCTCGGGAAGCCACGTGAAGATCACTGCGCCGAGGACCGCGCCCTTCCAGGAGCGCGCACCGCCAATGATGATCATGGTGAGGGCCAGGACGATGAGGCCGAACCCGATGCTCTCCGGGCTGACCGTGCTCCGCAGCAGCATGTTCATCGCACCGGCGATGCCGCCGAGGGCACCGCTCACGACGAAGCCGATCAGGCGGTACCGCCTGACGCTGATGCCCGTCGAAGCCGCCAGCTCGGGGTCGTCGCGCACCGCGTCGACCCGGCGGCCGGTGCGACCGACCTCGGAGAGGGCGACGAGGCCGAGAACCACGAGGGTGATGATCACGAGGTGTGGCGTGCCGAAGTCGCTGAGGACGCCGAAGAGACCCGTGGGTCCACCGGTAAGGTCACCGCCGTTGACGGCCAGCACGGAGATGATGAGGTCGAACGCCACCGTGGCCATCGCGAGGTAGAGTCCGGCCAGTCGCGAGATGAGCAGTCCCAGCAGCAGGCCGATGACGGCGGTCACCAGGGCGGCCACGATGACGACCATCATGCCGGGCATTTCCATGCGGAGCGTGAGGATACCCGCCAGGTAGGCACCGATGCCGTACGAGCCCGCACCGGCGAACGAGAACACGCCCATGCGAAGCGGCACCTGGATGCTCAGCGCAAGGACGAGACCGACAAAGGTCGCCTGGATCAGCACCACGTTCGCGTCATAGAAGTCGGTCATGTGCGCCTGACCTCCTTCCGACCGAAGATCCCCGAGGGGCGAAGCATGAGGACGAGGAAGATCAAGCCGAAGGACACGGCTTCGACCCAGAGCCCGCTGGTCTGTGTCAGGACGAAGGTCTCGGCGAACGCCAGGACCAGCGACCCGGCGACCACGCCGATGGTGCTTCCCACACCGCCGAGCACGATGCAGGCGAAGGCCTTGATGAGGAGGGTGTCACCGCTCTCCGGGGTGAGGGCTCCCAAGCTGTAGGTCAGCAGGATGCCTGCCAGGCCGGCCAGACCACCGGAGACGGCCATCGCTCCGAGCGCGAGCCGCCGCCGGTCGACTCCCATGAGTGAGGCGACTTCCGGGTCCACGCCGATCGACCGCAGCGCCAGGCCCTGTCGTGAACGGCGGAGCCACCATGCCGTGCCCAGTCCGAGAGTCAGCGCCAGCAGCATGGTGAGGAGCTGGACGTCGGTGACCCACAGGCCGCCGAACGTCAGCTTGGTGACCTCGAACGAGGACGCCTCGAACCCGAACGGGTTGCTCTTGGTATAGTGCTGAGCGATCACCAGGGGAATGATCGCCACACCGATGCCGCCGATGAGCATCTGCATCTCGGCGGACTTCCGGTCCTTGGCCCGCTTCAGAATCTGTTCGAAGGCCACCACTTGGACCAGCAGTGAGAACACCGCCCCGACGGCGATGCCGATGAGGATGACCAGGGGAAGTGGCAACGCCCACTGCTGGAGGATCAGGTGTGCGCTGAACGCCGAAAACATGAAGATCGACCCGTGGGAGAAATTGAGGATGTCGATGGTCCCCCACGTGAGGTTCATCCCAAGGGCGAACAACAAGTAAATGGATGCCAGGCCCAAGGCGCCGATCAGGTCCTGCAAGGCTCGCCCCTCCTTTCATAAGTGTCATGGACATGGGTGGGAGGCACGGCTTGCGTCGTGTATCCCACCCCGTACCGATTGTCCCCAGTTGGTGTCGGGCGTTAGCCGGACCTACTGCAGGGTCGCCTCGTAGAGCAGGTCCTCGCCGGTGCCGTTCCAGCGGATCACGACACCTGGCACCTGGAGGTCCCGGTTCTTCCACGTCAGGCCCTCGCCGAGCGCACCGTCGAACGGCTGCGCGGCCACGGTCGTCATGGCGTCCTTGATGGCGGAGCGGTCCGCGCTGTTGGCCTGCTTGATGGACTTCGCCAGGAACCAGGCGGCGTCGTACGCTTCGGCCGCGTAGTTCAACGGCGTCTCACCGTTGGCCGCCTGGTATGCCTTCACGAACTTCTGGCTCGACTCGGAGCTCATCTGGTGGTTGAAGTCGACCGGCCAGACCATGCCCGCCCCGTCGGGCCCGGCCGGCTTGAGTCCTCCGGCGCTCGCACCGGAGTTGCCCAGGACGTCCCCGGTGTACCCGGCCTGCCGAAGCTGCTTCATGGCCGTCGCGTTCTGCGCGCCGATCAGGAGGACCGACACGACGTCCGGCTTGCCCTTGAGGATCTGGGAGATCGGGGCGGTGAAGTCCTGCGTCGTCGCCTGGGTCCCGACGCTGCCGGTCACCGTGATGCCCAGTTCCTTCGCCATCGCCGGAAGGGTCTCGCTCCCGATGTTCGACAGCGTCGGGGTCGCCTGCGTGTAGATGATCCCGACGGACTTGTAGCCCTTCTCCTGGATGTACTTCTTGAGGATCGGGTAGTACTCACGCATCAGTGGGGTGGCCCGGTAGGTGTAGTCACCGACGATGACACCGTCGCTGCCCGCCTGGGTGAAGATGACCGGGAGTCCGCTCTTCTGGGCGAGGGGAGCCTGCGCCACGGCCTCGTTGCTCGAGACCGAACCGAAGATGGCGGAGACCGACTTGTCGGCAATCGCCGACGTCGCCTCCTTCGCAGCCGTCTGCGGCTCGGTCTTGGTGTCGACGAACTTCAGCTGGATCGTGGTGTCTCCCAGGAACTTGGAGTCGTTGATCTCCTTTACCGCGAGCTCGTAGCCCTTGTTCGCGGAGGACCCGGCGAACGCCACCACACCCGTCGTCGGATTCGTTGAGACGACAGTGATGGTGGCGGGCAGGCCACCACTACCCTTGGTGGCCGCGGCTCCGTCGTCCGCACCCCCACCACACGCTGCAAGCGCGAGCAGCGAGCCAACCACCAACACCGACTGCACGGCACCGCGACGCTGACGTCGGAACGCGTTTCCGTCCATCCGACACTCCATTCAGGGTATGAATATCATGCACATGATTAGCATGTTGGGGTCCAACCTAGGCCGCCTACGCAATCCCTGTAAAGGACTTCTGCGAACGGTTCCCGAGCTGTGACGTCATCGAGCGGTCGCCGACACGTAACGTCACCGCAACAGGCGGCACGGCTCGCTCCGCCTGGCGTGACAGCTCGAGGGACGCGCACGCGTGGCCGCAACGCGCTCCGGTAGCCACCGAATGGAACAGGGTTCGAGCCGGGCGACCGGGATGTCCGTCAGGTCCCGCGCGGGGAAGGTATGGGGACGGCCGACCTTCCACGCGATCATGTTGATCGGGTGGTCGTACGGGGTGATCGCCGTGACGACACCGATGGGCCGGCGCAGTCGGATGCTGTGCGCACGGTGAGGCGGAGACGGACCTCCTCCGGGTGGGCGGATCCGACGCGGTCCCCGAAGAGCGAGTTCAGACCCTGGAGGTCGATCCGGATGTCGTCGACGTCTCCGGTGAAGGCACCGGGGCGGGTACGCACGGTCTCCTCCGCGCGGCGGGGTTGGCGGCACCGAGGTTGCCGACGACCTTGCCCCCTCCCCCCAGATAGGAGCGCAGGACCGGGACGAGCGACCGAATGCGCTCGTCCCGGCGTCGACGTACGTGCGCCAGCGCCATGGTGCGCTCGGCGAGGCAGTTGAATCCGATATAGGAGACATGCCCGCTCTCGGCCATCGCCGCCGCCGGTGCCGGCCGGTCATTTGCGTAGGCCGACCCGGCACCTATGCTCAGGGAGCGGCCCGGCGACCGAACGGGCTGCGACCCCGGCATGCTCAGTCGCTCTCAATGGCGAGCTCGGGGCAACTGTCCGCCGCGAGCCGAGCCTCCTCCTCCTTACCCGCGGGCACGGTCTCGTCCTTGACGTAGGCGTGACCGTCCTCCTCACGGGCGAGGAAGATGTCGGGCGCGCTCAGCCGACACAGGCCGTGCCCCTGGCACCGATCTTCGTTGACATGCACCTTCATGGGGGGTCCTCCTAGGTCCTGGCGCTCCGACCGGGAAGCAACACGGCCAGAAAGTCGCGAACGCATTGACATCAGACGGATTCAGTATAACCATAATCAGATAATTTGACACCCCTGAGAGGCGATACGCGATGACCGAAGCAGGCCGTTGCCCGGTGGTCCGTTTTGACCACAACTCCGACGAGCACTCCGCCGACCCGGTCGGCTCGTACCAGCGGTTGCGCGAGGCTCACCCGGTCGCCTGGTCCGAGGCGCATGGCGGTTACTGGATCCTGTCGGACTACAAGGCGGTCTTCGAGGCCGCCCGCGATGACGCGACCTTCTCGTCCGAGCGGAACAGCTACGGCGGGGAGGGACTTTCCGTGGTCATCCCCAAGACCCCGATGCCCTTCCACATCCCGATCGAGATCGACCCGCCGAACTTCCGCAAGTGGCGCAAGCTCATCAACCCGATCACCGCACCGGCGGCCGTCGAGCGCATGCAGGAGCTGGTCACCCACTACGTGACGTGGTTCATCGACGAGATCATCGAGTCCGGTGAATGCGACATGGCCGAGGTCATCGGTGTCCCCTCCATCGTGACCGTCGACTGGCTCGGCCTCGAGGTCTCCGACTGGACTCGTTACGCCTCCGCCCACCACGCCGCCTTGGCCGCCGTCCCGGGCAGCGCGAAGTACAGGCATGCGGTCGAGGTCGACTTCCCCTACCTGGCGGGCAAGACGCGCGACATCATTCGCGCCCGGCGTGAGAACCCGACGGACGACATCATCAGCTACCTCGTCCAGCAGCAGGTCGACGACCGGCCGGTCACCGACGAGGAGGTGTTCGACATGGTCGATCTGCTCCTGGCCGGTGGGGTCGGCACGACCGCCTCTCTCGTCAGCAACACCGTGGTCTGGCTCTACCAGAACCCGGAGGTACGGCAGCGTCTGATCGACGACCCGACGCTGCTCGACAAGGCGATCGAGGAGTTCCTCCGCTTCTTCTCCCCGACCCAGGCACTCGCCCGTACGGTGACCGACGACACCGAGTTCCTCGGCTGCCCGATGCAGAAGGGCGATCGCGTCCTGCTTTCGTGGGCCTCGGCGAACCGCGACCCCGCTCAGTTCGAGGACCCGGACGCGGTGGACATCGAGCGCTGGCCGAACCGCCACACCGCGTTCGGCATCGGCATCCACCGCTGCGCGGGCTCGAACCTCGGTCGCGCCATGGCCAAGGAACTGCTGAGCCAGATCCTCACCCGGATGGGCGACTACGTGGTGGACCTCGACGCCCTCGAGGCCTACCCGCACCAGGGCACCAACACGGGCTGGCAAAGGATCCCGGCCACGTTCACCCCCGGCGAGCGGCGGCTCCGTGACGCCGAGGTACCCAACGTCGCGCGCTGAATCCGAGACGAAACGACTGCCAGGAGGCATGACAGTGAGCTTCAAACGGGTTACGTACGACGTCGTCGTCCTTGGCACCGGCGCGACCGGCCTCGTCGCAGCCCTTGCCGCGGCGGACTCCGGTGCGACCGTGGGCCTGTTCGAGAAGGGAGACCTGATCGGAGGCACGACGGCCCTGTCCAGCGGCGTCGTGTGGATACCCGCGAACAAGTACGCGGCCGAAGCCGGCGTCGTCGACTCTCGCGAGGAGGCCCTGGCCTACCTCGACGCCCTCTCGCACGGCATGATCCTGCCGGAGCTCGCCGAGGCCTTCGTCGACGGCGGCAGCGAGTTGATCACGTGGCTCGAGAGTTCGACCCCCTTGAAGCTCCGTCTCGTCCCAGGCTTCCCCGACTATCACCCCGAGCACGCCGGCGGGAAACCGCTCGGCGGCCGCTCGCTCGAGCCGGAGCTGTTCTCGTTCGACCAGATCGAGGGCTGGGGGGAGCGGATGATCGGAACCACCCGGCCGATGAACGTCACCGAGACCCCCATCGGCGGCGGGACCGGCATCCTCGCGGCCGAGGTCGACGCCGAACGGCGATCCCATGCGATTGAAGGCCTGGGCCGGGCCCTGGTCGGGTCCCTGCTCAAGGGCTGCCTGGATCACGGGGTTGAGCCGGTGACCGGAGCGCGGGCGACCCGGCTGCTGGTCGACGGGGAAAAGGTGATCGGCGTCGAGTTGCAGACGGCCGAGGGCCGGGTGGAGGTGTACGCCAAGGCCGTCATCCTCGCGACCGGCGGGTTCGAGTACGACGACGAACTCGTCCGTGACTTCCTGCGGGGGCCGATGCGGAAGCCGGCCGGCGTGCCGACCAACACCGGAGACGGGTTGAGGATGGCGATGCGCCTGGGAGCCCGGCTGGGCAACATGCGCGAGGCGTGGTGGGTCCCTGTCGCCCAGCTGCCGGGAGGGCGCCCTGACGGCGGGAACAACGTACTCCTCGTACTCCGTGAGCGGACCCTCCCCCGCTCGATCATGATCAACCGCAAGGGGCGGCGGTTCACGAACGAGGCCGCCAACTACAACGCTCTCGGCGGAGCGTTCCACACGTTCGACCCCGCCTCGTTCGACTATGTGAACCAGCCATGTTGGCTGGTCTTCGACCAGGGGTTCGTTGACGCCTACGGCGGTTTCGGCGTCCCGGCGGGCGGGCTCGCCCCGGAGTGGGTCACCCGGGGCGAGGACCTCGCCGATCTCGCCGGCAGGATCGGTGTCCCCGCCCCTGCCCTTGAGGCCACGGTCACCCGCTGGAACAAGCTGGTCGCCGCGGGGCACGACGACGACTTCAACCGCGGCGACAGCGCCTACGACGGCTGGTGTGGTGATCGCGCCCGGTATCCCGGCGTGATGGCCACCCTCGGACCGCTCGACCAAGGGCCCTACTACGCCGTGGAACTCGTCACCTCGACGCTCGGGACCAAGGGCGGCCCCCGAACCGACGTCGACGGCGCGGTCCTCGACGTCGACGGCCAGACCATTCCGGGCCTCTTCGCCGCGGGCAACGTCATGGCCGCACCGACCGGCATGGTCTACGGAGGAGCCGGCGGCACACTCGGACCGGCCCTGGTCTTCGGCTACCGCGCAGGCCGTGCGGCCGCGGGGAGTGACAGATGAGCGTGCCCATCGTGGTGGTCGGCGCCGGCCTCGCAGGACTTCGCGTCGCCGAGCAGCTCCGCGCGGCCGGCGACACGGGTCTCATCGTCGTCATCGGCGCCGAGGCCCACCCGCCCTACAACCGCCCCCCGCTGACCAAGGACGCACTCCGCGCGGGCGTCGATGCCGCGAAACTGATATTCCGGCAGAAGCCGTCGACGGCGGATGTCGAGTGGCGACTGGGCCGGACGGTCACCGGCGCCGACCTGGTAAACCGCACCGTGACGCTGGACGACGGGGAGACGCTCGCCTACCGCGGACTCGTCGCGGCCACCGGGGTGGGCCCGAGGCGGCTCCCGCTCGATGCGCCTCTGGCCTGGCGTCACGTCATCCGAACCCTCGAGGACGCGACCGCACTGCGCGAGGAACTCAGGCCGGGAGCACGGGTCGCCGTCCTGGGCGCCGGCTTCGTCGGCACCGAGGTCGCAGCCACCGCCGCGCAGCTGGGATGTGAGGTCCACGTGGTGGATCCACTCGCCACCCCCCTCGCGCGTTCCCTCGGTGAACTCGTCGGCTCGGAGATCCGGCGCAGGCACGAGGAGCACGGCGTCACGTTCCATCCGGGACGGTCGGTCACCGCCATGACCGGTCGCGACGATCGGCCGGACACGATATTCCTCGACGACTCGTCGGCCCTGCCGGCCGATGTGGTGGTCGAGGCCGTCGGCTCGGCTCCGAACGTCGCCTGGCTCGAGGGCAACGGCCTCGCCCTCGGCAACGGGATCACCTGTGACGTCCACCTGCACCCGCTGGGCCCGGACGGCCCGGTGCACGATGTCGTGGCCGTCGGCGACGTCGCCAACTTCCCCAACCCGCTTTTCAGCGCCGAGCCTCAGCGGATCGAGCACTGGAGCTGGCCGACCGAGACCGCGGGCCACGCGGCCCGCAGCCTGCTTGCCAAGATCGCCCTGGACCCGCCTTCCGGCACCGCGTTCACCCCGCTTCCGACGTTCTGGACCGACCAGTACGGGACTCGGATCCAGTCACTGGGGATGCCCGGCCTCGGCCTTGAGGATGTGCGGGTCCTCGAAGGGGAGCCGACCGGCGAGTGCGCGATCGGCTACCACGTGGACGGCCGGCTCGTCGGGGTGGCCCTGATCGGTCTCGTCCGGCAACTCCTGGCCTACCGCACGCAACTGCTCGACGCGCGTGCGATCGCCGTCGCGTGACCGACCCTGACATGCCCCAGGCCAGGTCCTCGCGCCCCGCGAGCCGGCAGCGCCGAAGTAACGGTTCCCGCCGGCGTCCGCACGGCGATCACGGCACGACAGAGGCAGATATCTATATGCATGAATATCAGCTATCTGATATGACTTGGGTATGACAGAGTCGCGTACGTCACGCTTGACAGCGCGACCGTCCCCTCGAGGATCCTCCGCGACGATCCCCGTCTGGCTCATGGTCGCCATGATCGGCATCATTGGCCTCAACCTCCGCGCGGCACTGGGTTCGGTCCCCCCGCTTCTCGGTGAGATCTCCGTCGATCTCGACCTGTCCGGGTCCATGCAGGGAATGCTGACCTCCCTCGGTGTGATCTTCATGGGCTTGTCGGCACCACTTGGTCAACGCTTCGCCGCGAGGTACGGCTCAGAGGTCACCATCGCCGTGTTCATGGGGCTGCTCTCGGTCGGCGGCCTGATGCGCCTGGCCGCGACCGCCACGGCGGTGCTTCTCGCCTCCGTGGCGGTCACCGGGATCGCCATGGGCGCGATCTCCGCCCTGGTACCCGGCCTCATCGCCCATCACCTCCCCCGGATCACAGGCCTGGCCACCGGGATCTACTCGACCGGGCTGGCCCTCGGAGTCGCCGCCGCGGCGTGGATCGCCGTTCCGTCGGTCACCTGGCTGGGCGGCTGGCGCCCCGCACTGGCCGTATGGGGGGTGTTCGCCGCGCTGGCCGCTGTCGCGTGGGCGGCTCTGCTTCCCCGGCTGCGGCGCCTCCCGGCCGGCGGTGGGCCAGGGCCCGGCAGCACCGTGGTCGACCATCGCCTTCCGTGGCGATCGACCACGGCCTGGTGGGTGACCCTCTTCTCATCGACCCAGATGGTCATCGGATTCAGCGGGCTCGCCTGGATCGCGCCGTACTACGCGGCACTCGGCATGTCACCGCGGCAGGCGTCGTACCTCTTCGTGTTCTTCCAGGTGATCCAACTCCTGGCGATGATGACCCTCCCGACGATCACTGACTACACCCGTGACCGGCGCCCGCTGCTGGGATTCACCATGTTGGCCGCCTGCGCCGGGATCGCGATGATGATCCTCGCGCCACCCGGCCTGGCAGTCCTGGCCGTCGGGCTGTTCGGGTTCGGCGTGGGCGGCGGGTCCGCCCTCGTCCTGGTCCTCGTCTCCGACTACACGAACGGCCAAGCGCAGGCCGCCCGCCTCGGCGCGATGACGCTGATGGTGGCGTTCCTTGTCGGCGCCCTCGGGCCCCTGGCCCTGGGACTGCTTCACGACCTGACCGGTGGCCTCACCGCCGGTTACCTGGTGATGCTCGTCCTGGGGACCGTGATCCTGACAACGCTCCCCGTCTTCCGGCCGGGACGGGCCCTCGACGACGCGTCACCGTCGTTGGTGCCGCCACCGAGCTGATCCCCGGCACCGCAGGCGAAGCCCGGCCGGCGGTCCTGTGAGGTTACGAGAAGGTGACCTTCAGGCAAGGGGC
>NZ_JBSFWD010000075.1:0-36002 GCF_053592655.1 Streptosporangium sp. NPDC002607 | reverse complement strand
TTCGCGGTCGAGACATCCCTCCATCATTCCAGAAAACGATCTTGACGCTATTCGTCAGAGCCGGGAGCTTGACACTCTACGCAGATCGGATGTCTTAGCACTGCTGGTTGATCCTGCTGTTGGTGGTGTCGCTGGTTGGCCTGCTGATCCGCTGTGCTCTGTCGTTCGTGGTCTCGTTGGTGTTCGTGCTCTCTTCGTCGTGTCGTCGTCCTCTCCTTCGTGGTGCTGGTCTTCTGTGATCACGGTTCGCACCACTTCTCGCCCCTCGGCCCGAAGGCGTCGCCGGACGGGGCTCCTCGTCCTCCTGGCCCTCCTCGCCGACACCGACGGCCCGCCCTCGGATCGGTAAGTCCGACTTGTGTTCTAACTTGCTTCGTAGAAGCCGGTGGGTTCGAACGGCCCGGCCTTCCCGCCGACCTTCCTCACCCTCCCGGCTCGTCCCCGGAGGGCCCTTCGGCCGGTGCGCGGCCGACTGGACCGGCGGCAGGCAGCGGCCACGCTCCGGGCCGGGGGAGGAGACACATCACCGCAGGTCAGCGGCAACTTCGTTGGAAATTTCTTCATTGCTACCGGGACCCCGTACAGGGCGTTGATACGGGTGTTGTCGGCGGGGGAGATCGGCGTCATGGGGCGAACGCTAGGTCCCGCCCGCGGATGTGCGCCGCGGTCTTCCAGCCACCGGGACCGCCGGGCTATCGTGGACGCTGCGCGCGCAGATCTCCGCGATCTTTCAGATTTTCTGAAAGGTTCCCTGCAGAACTCCTCGATGGACGCGCGCTCTCGCCCGCCAACAGACTCCCTTCCTGAGATCCAAGCAGCGGACCCGACCGATCGGGGCCGCCTCACAGGAAGCGCGATCTATGGCGAATCGATCCCGGAGAGTGGTGCCCGCAGGGCTCGCGCTCGTCCTGGCCCTCGTGATGGCGGGCTGCAACGCGAACTCGCAGTCCACCGAGCCGACGAAGGAGAAGAACACGACGGCGCTCGAGTCCGTGCCCCAGGGCGGGACCCTGCACTACCTCTCGCGGCGCGCGACCGAGTCCTTCGAGACCGCCAACGCGCAGATGGTGCCGACCAGCCGGCTGCGGTGGGTGCACCGCGGGCTGACGTCGTGGCGGACGCTCCCGGACAAGGACACGATCCTCGTGCCGGACCTCGCCACCGACACCGGTACGACGGGCGACGGCGGCAAGACGTGGACCTTCACGCTGCAGAAGGGCCTGAAGTTCTCCGACGGCAGCCCGATTACCGCGCAGGACGTGAAGTACGGCATCGAGCGGTCGTTCGCGCCGATGTTCCAGGGTGGCCTTGGCTACCACAAGACGCTGCTGGTCGGCGGCACCGACTACGACGGCCCGTACGACGGCAAGGAGCTCGACTCCATCGAGGTCGTCGACGACCACAAGATCGTCTTCCACCTGACGCGTCCGTTCGGCAACTGGCCGTGGATCGTCAGCATGCCGGCCTTCGCGCCGGTGCCGGCTGCGGCCGACACCGAGCCGGAGACGTACGGCGAGCACCCGGTCGCCAGCGGCCCGTACCAGGTGACGAGCTTCCGCAAGGGCTCGCAGGCGGTGCTGGAGCGCAACCCGAACTGGAAGGCCGACACCGACCAGGCACGGTTCGCCGGCCCGGACAAGATCGTCCTCGACATGGGCCTGAACAACGACACGATCGTGCAGCGCCTCATCGACGACAAGGGCGAGGACGAGACCGCGATCAGCAACGCGCTCATCTCGCCGTCGCAGTTCCAGCGGATCGAGTCCGACCCGTCGATCTCCGACCGCATGGCCAACAGCCCGTCGGGCTACTTCCGCTACCTCGCCATGAACGTCAAGCGCCCGGGCCTCTCCGACGTCCGCGTGCGGCAGGCGATCAACTACGCGATCAACAAGGCCGAAGTGCAGAGCGTGTACGGCGGCCCGAAGTTCGGCGGCCAGATCACCTCGACCATCATGACGCCCGGCATCCCCGGCTACACCGAGTACAACCTGTACGACGGCGGTGACACCGGCAACGTCGACAAGGCGAAGGAGCTGCTCGCCGACGCCGGCGTCTCCGACCTGAAGCTCACGCTGACCTACCCGACCGACGTGAGTGCGATCGAGGAGAAGGAAGCCCAGAGCATCAAGAACTCGCTGGCGCGGGTCGGCGTCAAGGTCGAGCTCAAGGGCCTCGACGGCGACACCTGGTACGAGCTCGTCTCGTCCGCCGACGGTGACTACGACATGACGACGAACGGCTGGGGAGCGGACTTCCCGAGCGGCATGAGCACCATCCAGCCGCTGTTCGCGTCGAGCGAGATCGACAACGGCGGCGGCAACGCCTCGAAGTTCTCCAACCCCGAGGTGGACGCCGCGATCGACGCCGCGAGCGCGGAGCCGGACCTCGACAAGGCCGCCAAGATGTGGGCCGCGATCGACAAGCAGATCATGGAGGACGCCCCGGTCGTGCCGATCCTCGTGCAGCGCACGCAGGCCCTGGCCGGTTCGAAGATCCTGAACTACTTCATCCCCGCCTACCCGCCGTTCGCGAATGAGCTGGTCGTCGGTGTCGATCGCTGAGATCCAGCAGGCGGAGGGCCGGGGTACGCCGGTCCTCGGCCGCTTCCTCCGGAAACGGTCCGGCGTCGCCGGCCTGGTCATGCTGGTCGTGCCGCTCGTCGCGGGGCTCTGCGCCCCGCTGCTCGTGTGGATCGAGGGACAGGACCCGAGCACCTTGCACACCGACCTGCTCGACCCGGACGGCGGCCGTCCGCTGGGCGTCTTCGGTGGCGTCAGCGCCGACCACTGGCTCGGCGTCGTCCCGGTGACGGGCGTCGACCTGTTCGCCCAGATCGTCTACGGCATCCGCTCGTCGCTGTTCATCGCGTTCGGGGCGAGCATCCTGTCGATCGCCTTCGCCGCCGTCCTCGGTACGGCGATTGGGTACTTCGGCGGCTGGCTCAACGCCGTCGCGGGGCGGGTGATCGACTTCATGTTCGGCTTCCCGGGCCTGATGTTCGTCATCGCGATCATGGCGATCGTGCCGCCGGAGATGCCGCGGGGCCTGGTCCTCGTGCTGGTACTGGCCTTCTTCGGCTGGACCGTCCCGGCCCGGATCATCGGCGCCCAGGCCGGCGCCATCAACGCCCGCGCCTTCGTCGAGGCGGCGCGCGCGACCGGGGCTCCGCCCTGGCAGATCATCCGCCGCGAGATGCTGCCGCACCTCTTCGGCCTGGTCGTCGTCCTGTTCGCGATGTCACTGCCCGGCAACGTCAGCGTCGTCGCGGGACTGTCGTTCCTCGGCGTCGGCCTGCGTGGCGACGTCCCCGACCTCGGCAAGCTGCTCTCGGACTCGCTGCCGTGGATCTACAGCGGTGCGGACGTCTGGTACATGCTCTTCCCGGGCGCCGTGGTGTTCCTGATCGTATTCGGCGCCACGCTCGCCGGTGACGCGCTCCGCGACGTCCTCGACGTGCGCACGGAGGATGCTGCATGATCGTCTACATCGCCCGCCGCATAGTCACCGCGGTGTTCATGCTCCTCGCGATCGCCTTCGTGACGATATCCCTCTTCTTCGGGGCCTCGAAGGACCCGGCCCGCGCCATGTGCGGCAAGCCGTGCCCGCCCGAGACCCGGGCCAAGGTCAGCGCCTACATGCAGACCGACCAGAGCGCGGTGTGGCAGTACACCGAGTTCGTGAAGGGCCTCTTCGTCGGCCGTACGTACGGCGAGGGCGCCCAGCAGGTGCACTGCCACGCACCCTGCTTCGGCTACTCATTCCCGAACCGCAGCGACGTCACGACGCTCATCGCCGAGCGGCTGCCCGTCACGTTGTCGCTCGCGGTCGGCGCGGCCGTCCTGTGCCTCGTCGTGGGCATCGGCCTCGGCGCGTTGTCGGCGATACGCAAGGGCGGGATCGTCGACCGGTTCTCGACCGGCTTCGCGATGTTCGGGCTGTCGGTGCCGACCTTCCTCGTCGGCCTGCTCGTCGTCCAGGTCTTCGGCTTCATGCTCAACGCGCTGCCGTACTCCGGCTTCGTGTCGTTCTCGGAGTCACCGACGGACTGGGCCTGGCACCTGATCGGCCCGTGGATGGTGCTGTCGTTCATCCTCGCCGCCGGCTACATCCGGGTCACCCGCACCCAGCTCCTCAACGAGCTCTCGGCCGACCACCTCGTCGCGATGACCGCGCGCGGCGCGTCGACCCGGCAGGTGAACCGGCACGCCGTCCGCGGCGTGATGGTGCCGGTCGTGGCGATGTTCGCGCTCGACGTCACCGCGCTCCTGGGCGGGTCGGTGATCGCGGAGAAGGTGTTCAGCCTGCACGGGCTCGGCGACCTGCTGCTGTCCGGCGTGAACGAGTCCGACCTGAGCATCGTCGTCGGGGTGACGCTCTTCTCCGCCTTCCTCATCATCGTCGGCAACCTGATCGCCGACCTGCTGATGCCGCTTCTCGATCCGAGGATCCGCCGTGCCTGACCCCGTACTCCAGGTCGAGGACCTGTGCGTCTCGTTCACCAGCGGCGGCGTCACCGCCGATGTCGTCCGGGACCTCTCCGTGAGGCTGGACGGCGGCCGCACGCTCGCCGTGGTCGGCGAGTCGGGGTCGGGCAAGACGATCACCGGCCGGGCGATCATGCGGCTGCTGCCGCGCGGGGCGAGCGCCCGGGGCCGGATCGTCGTCGCCGGCCGGGAGATGCTCTCCGCCGACGAGCGCGAGCTGCGCCGGGCCCGCGGCTCCGACGTGGCCATGGTGTTCCAGGACTCGATGTCCGCGCTCAGCCCGTACCTCGACATCGGCGCGCACATCGCCCAGGCGGTCCGCCTGCACGACCCGTCGGTCACCCGCCGCGCTGCGCGGGCCCGTGCGGTCGAGATGCTCGACCGGGTCGGCATCCCCGAGCCCGCGGACGCCGTATGCCGCTTCCCACACGAGTTCTCCGGCGGCATGCGGCAACGCGCGGTGATCGCTATGGCCCTGGTGAACCGGCCGGCGCTCCTCATCGCCGACGAGCCGACCACCGCGCTCGACGTGACGGTGCAGGCGCAGATCCTGGCCCTGCTCCGCGAGCTCCAGCAGGAGTACGGCATGGCGATGCTCCTGATCAGCCACGACTTCGGGGTGGTGGGGAGCGCGGCGGACGACGTCCTCGTGCTGTACGCCGGCCGCCAGGCCGAGTACGGCAGCCTCCGCGACATCTTCGATCAGCCCGCCCACCCGTACACCGCCGGTCTCCGCGCGGCCACGCCGCGGCTGGACGCCCGACTCGACACTGGAGGTGAGCGGACCCGGCTCCGCGCCATCCCCGGCGTGCCCACGTCGCTGCGCGACGCCGGACCGGGTTGCGCCTTCGCGCCGCGCTGCGGCCTCGCGGACCAGGTCGGCGAGCGCTGTGTCGTCGAGGCACCGCTGCCCACCGTCCGCCCGACCAGCGAGGGCGGCGGCCTGCACCTTGCGGCCTGCCACCTCGATCGTCTCCCCGCACTGCAGGAGGTCGCCCGGTGAGCGAGCCGATCCTGGAGATGACCGACGTCAGCAAGCGCTACCGCACCGCCGGTGGCTTCGGCCGCGGGCGCAAGGGCTTCCTCGCCGTCGACGGCGTCTCGCTCCACGTCGAGCGGGGCGAGGCGCTCGGCCTGGTCGGCGAGTCCGGCTCGGGCAAGTCCACGCTGGCGCGGATGGCCAACGGCCTGGTGGTGCCGACGTCCGGCACCGTCCGTACGGACGGGCAGGACGTCGCCTGCCTCAGTCGGCGAGGACTGCGGCGGCTGCGGCGCAACGTCGCCATGGTCTTCCAGGACCCGTTGGCGTCGCTGAACCCGCTGCAGACCGTGCGGCAGACACTGGAGAACGTCTTCCGTGCGCACGGCGAGACGACGTCGACCGCCGAGCTGGTCGCGCTGCTGGAGTCGGTCGGCCTCGGCGCCGACTACCTGGGGCGCTACCCGCACGAGGCGTCCGGCGGGCAGCTCCAGCGCGTCGCCGTGGCGCGCGCGCTCGCCCTCAAGCCGGACCTGATCATCGCGGACGAGCCGACCTCGGCGCTCGACGTGTCGGTGCGTGCCCAGATCCTCAACCTGCTGGCCGACCTGCAGCGCGACCAGGGGATCTCGTTCCTCCACGTCAGCCACGACCTGGCGGTGATCCGGCTCTACAGCGACCGCGTCGCCGTCATGCAGCGCGGCCGCATCGTCGAGACCGGCCCGTCCGACGAGATCTTCCGCTCCCCGCAGCACCCCTGCACGCGCGCGCTGGTCGAGGCGACACCGGAGGCGGAGCTGCCGGCCTGACCTGCGGGAGCGTTGCGCGACGTCGGCCAGGCGTGCCACGATCATGACCATGACTCACCGAACGACCACCCCGTCGTGAGCCGGCCGGAGGCCGGCGCGACAGAGTACTGAATGAGGACACGTGGGAACCGACCTGTTCGTCCGAGAGTACGGGCGGGACGCAGCAGATGCGCCCGCCATCCTCATCCTGCACGGCGCCGTGGAGTCCGGCGCGTGCTACGGCGACGCCGTCGACCGCTGGTGCGGCGACTACCACATCGTGGCGCCGGACGCCCGGGGCCATGGGAAGTCGCCCAGCCGCCTGCCCGAGCACGAGGGCGTTCCGTCCACCGACGTGATGGTGCAGGACGCGATCGACATCCTCAAGGACATGCTCGACGAGACCAGGCGCAAGACGCTCGTCGTCGGGCACTCCATGGGCGCGCGGATCGCCGCCTTCGTCGCCGCCGACGCCCCGCACCTCGTGGCCGGCGTCGTGCTCGAGGACCCGCCGTGGTGGGTGCCGGAGGCCGGTCCCAACCCGTGGCTCAGCGTCGAGCAGACCGCCAAGGACCCCTTCGACTACGCCGACACGGCGTCGGTCGAGGAGCTCATGGACATGCAGCGCGAGCTCAAGCCCCACTGGGCGGAGCAGGAGCTGCGCCCGCTCGCCGAGGCGATGAAGGCCGTCAACATCGACTACATGGAGCAGCGGGTCCACGAGAAGCGCCGGATCTGGACGCCGACCGCGCGGCAGATCACGGTCGGCCCGGCCGGCGTACCGGCGCTGCTCGTCACCGGCACCGGCGACGTCATCGTCGACAAGCACTCCCGTGAGCGCCTCACGGCCGTCGCGCCCGGCTTCGACGTCGTCGTGATCGAGGGCGCCCACCACTGCGTGCGCCGCGACAAGCCGGACGAGTACCACCGGCACGTCGACGCCTTCCTCCGCGAGAACGCGCCGTCGGCCGGAGCCGTCACTCGACGCTGAAGGTGTCGGACCGCGCGAGCGGGCCGTAGATCTCCGAGTCCGGCTCGGCGACAGCGGCCCGCATCGCCTCCAGCCCCGCGCGTACGACGGGGTGGCCCTGGTTGTCGCGCCGCGTCGTCATGATCACCTTGCGTAGCGGTGCGATGCCGCGCGTCGGCAGGATCGTCACCCAGTCGGCGTCGCGGGCGGAGAGCGCAGACTCCGGCACCAGGCAGATCCCCGCCTCGGCGGCGACCAGCGCCAGCGCGGCGCGGTAGTCGTCCGAGACGTGGCTGATCGGCGGGTGGAAGCCGAGCTCGGCGCACGCCTGCAGCACCATCGTGCGGCACGGGTTACCGGGCGAGGGCATGATCCAACCCTCCTCGGTGAGCTGGGTGAGCCCGATGCCCTCCTCGCCGGCCAGCGGGTGCGCGTGGGGGAGGACGGCCTTGAACCGCTCGATGTAGAGCGGGAACTTCACGATGTCGGGGGAGTCGCGCTCGGGGTCGGACTCGTACTCCAGGCTGACGGTCACGTCGATATCGCCGCGCATCAGCATCCGGTGGCTCATGTGCGCCTCCGCGTCGACGACCGTGACGTCGACGCCCGGCGCCTGGCGGCGCAGCTCGACGATGGCAGGTGCCACCAACCAGCTGATCGCCGTGGGGAAGGCGCCGATCCGGAGCTGCCCGAGGACACCACCCGCGTGCGCGGCCAGGTCGGCCTCGGCGATCTTCAGCCGGGAGTTGATCTCCTCGGCGTGCCCGGCAAGGATGCGCCCGGCCGGCGTGAGTGCCAGCTTGCGCCCCGTGCGTACGACGAGCGTGTGGCCGACCTCGCGCTCGAGCGCCGCGAGTTGCTGCGACACCGCGGACGGCGTCAGGTGCAGCGCCGCCGCGGTCGCGGTGACCGAGTCGGACAGCACGAAGGCACGGAGGACGAGGAGACGTCGGGGGTCGATCGTGGGCACGCGGGCTCCGTCGCGAGTCGGCCGGGCGTCCGTCGCGGTGGGGGCATCCGCGAGGCGGGACCTGGGGACCCCGATGCTTGCGGCGCTTCCGGACGCGGCCGCGCCCAGGGAGGTGGTGTTTGAGAAGGCCATCCGTAATCGGTGACTATTAGGAAGCAATCGCCTCAATAGTCACTTTAGCATCATTTGTCTTATTTTTGGAATCGGGTGAACCGGTGTTCTTGCGACACTCGGCGAGGACCTCCAGCCCCATGTAGCGGCGCTGTTCGGTCCACTCGTCGTTCTGCTCGGCCGGCACCGCGCCGACGAGCCGGATGATCGAGTCGCGGTTGGGGAAGATGCCGACGACGTCGGTCCGCCTCCTGATCTCCTTGTTCAGGCGCTCCTGAGGGTTGTTGCTCCACGTCTGACGCCAGACGGCTTTGGGGAAGGCGGCGAAGGCCAAGATGTCCTCGCGGGCCTCGTCCAGATGCTCGGCCGCCTTCGGGTGCTTGGCCTCCAGCGCCTGCACGACATGACGATGCCGGCCATAGACCGACTCGGCGTCAGGCTGCTCGAAGATGGTGCGCAGCATGGTGGCCACCCATGGCTGGGCCGACTTCGGAACGCGCGTGATCAAGTTTCGCGCGTAGTGGGTTCGACGCCTCTGTCAGGATGCGCCCGGCAAAGTGGAGGCGATCGCGTCGCGCAGCCCGGCGTGGCAGTCGGAGGTCACGCCCATGATGGCGGCGACCACGCCGATGCCGAACCCGGCCGCGATCCCCGCGACCGCCTGCACCGGGGCGGGCAGTGTCATCGAGCCCAGAGCGGTGGTGTGGGTGAGCACCAGGGCGACGGCCATGAGCACCATCAGAGCCGCGAGTACCTTGTACAGGGTCGCGGTGCGCATCCGCACCGCCCAGGCGGGCCTGTGGTTCCTCACCTTCAGCGTGCCCGCCCTGGCCGCGCCGATGCTGCTCGGACGAATCATGCACCGGCTCCCCTCCGCCCTGCTGGTCGCGGCCGGACCGGCACTGGCCGCCGCCTCCTCGCTCCTGCCGGCCGCCACCTACCAGCTCCACTCCTGGCCCGCGATGGTGCCCGGATTCGTGGCCGGCGGGACGAGCATCGGGATCGGCAACCTTGTCACCGGCCGAACGGCGCTGGCGTCTGCGCCCGCCGAACGTGCAGGCGTGGCGGCGGGCATCGCCAACACGGCCAAGCAGATCGGGATCGCCGCGGGCGTGGCCGTCCTCGGCGTCCCCTACCAGCTGGACGGCCTGGGCGCGATGCTCCTCACGGCCGCGGCCATCGGCGTCCTCGGCGCGATTCCGGCGCTCCACCTCATGATCATGCGTTCGCGGCACCAGGGCGGTTCATCAAGGGCTGAGGTGCCGGCCGAGCGGCCCCCACATCAGGACTCGGAGCGCCCCACGCTTTTGTAGGCCGGGACCAACGACTCCGGACAGCTCATGCGCTTGTCGTGGGTCGGCAGCTCCCAAGCGAACAAACGTTGCCGCTTCTCGCGGTCACAGTCAGCGTGAGGCAGCGGCGGCGCGCAGCTCCCGGCGCAACACCGACGCCACGGGTTTTTCGTTGCCAAAGACCCGGATTTCCCAGAGCAAGTTAGTGGCCATGTCTGACTTGCCCCTGCGGCACAGCTCACAGGGTATATCGACAAAGTCCGTGGGTTCCCCCGTGCGCACGTTCATTGGCGCTGAACCCGCAGGGATCCCGGCAGCAAGATAGGCAATCAGGGCAACTGATCGCGGTCGGCGGCCGGGGCGCCGCGCTGAGCCGGGAGGCGGGCACCCGGTCGACGGCGCCGGGGAGGCGCCGCGCTGGACCGTGGGCTGACCTTACTCAGCCAACCCCGATCGTGTTCTCGGAAGCGGAGACGGTCGCGACTTCTGAGGGGGGCGGCCGGAGTACGCCAGTAACACACCGCGCCACTACATCCCCGCAGGCCATCGCCACCATGTCCGGCCGGACTGGTCTGAGCATGTACCGGATAACGTGCCCGAGTCGCGCGGCTGCCGTCTTCACGCCGCTGCTGGTCAACGGCACCGTGACGTTAACGGTCCCTTATCACGTACATGAGCTCACGAGTGGATTCGGGGTCTAGCGGGGCACTCGCTGCGGATCGGTGAGCCAAGTGTGTCGACGACAGCGAGGCTATGGGCGTGGCCTGCGGGCGTGGAGGACGAAGGCCGGTGGGGTGTTGCGCCAGATGGTCCGGGTGGGGATGACCTCTTCGAAGCGGTCGGCCGGCAGATGGCGGAAGCGGCGGGCGGAGGCGAGGGGTACGGCCCCAGGAACACGGAGATGACGGTCGTCGAGAAGGCGCTGTTGGCCCAGTCGTACATCTACCAATCGGTGCGTTCCCGGCGCCCTCGCGACCAACTATCGGCCGTCACCTCGGGGCTGTCGACCGTCATCGGATGCACCTCTGCCAAGACTCGCCGCAGGACATCGATCCCGGCGCCCCGGGGTCACTCAACCGTGATGACGAGCTTTCCGGGCGCGTTGCCCGCCGCCAGGTCACCCACCGCGGTGGAGGCCTCCGCCAGGGAGTACGTGCGCCCGACGGCCGGTCGCACGGTCCCGGCCTCGATGAGGTCGCGCAGCGCGTCCAGGTCGGCGGTGCGGGTCAGCGCGATCCGCGCCTCCAGGCGCTGGCGCGTGAACGGGGTGATCAGCCGGACGGCCAGCAGCCGGCCGAGCCCGCCGAACCACCGACCGCCGCCCTCGCCGCCGACGATGGCGAGCCGGCCGCGCTCGGTGAGCAGCCCGCGCAGCATGGCCAGCGGCCGGATGCCCGCGATGTCGATGATCAGATCGTATGTCCCGGTGAGCGGCTCGCGCGTGTAGTCGATGACGGCCTGGGCGCCCAGTGACCGGACGAGGCCGGCCTTGGCTGTGCTGCACACGGCGGTGACGTGGGCGCCGCCGGCGACCGCGAGTTGCGTCGCGAAGCTGCCCACTCCGCCGCCGGCGCCGATGACCAGCACCTTCTCGCCGGCGGTGACCTGGCCGACGGCCCGCAACGCGGTCACCCCTGACACGGGTACGGCCGCCGCTTCGGTGAAGCTCAGGTTGGCGGGCTTGCGGGCGAGCTTGCCCGGGCGGGCGAGCGCGAACTGCGCGTACGCGCCGGTCGCCGCGCCGTACACCTCGTCGCCGGGGCGGAACGCGGTCACGTTGGCGCCGACGGACTCCACGACGCCGGCCACGTCCATGCCCGGCACGCGGTTGCGGGGCCGGCGCAGGCCGAAGCCGAGGCGGCCGATGAGCGGCAGCCCGGTCATGATGTGCCACACGCCGTAGTCGACGCCGGCCGCGTGTACCCGGATCAGCACATCGTCGGCGCCGGGCGTCGGGATCGGGACCTCGCCGAGGCTCAGCATGTGCGGCGGGCCGTACTCGTTCTGGACGATCGCCCTCATGAGGGGTCTCCTTCGGTGTCGGGGTACTGGAAGACGTCGTCGAGTCCGACCCGGAACACCCGGGCGATACGGAACGCCATCTCCAGCGAGGGGGAGTAGCGACCCTGTTCGATCGCGATGATGGTCTGGCGGGTGACGCCGACCCGGTCGGCCAGCTCGGCCTGGGTCATCTCGTCGTGCGCGAACCGCAGGGCCCGGATCGCGTTGGTGACCTGCGTCGGCTTCACCACGTCTGGAAGCCGCCCTTGCGGTACGCCATGATCTTGGCAAACGAGCTGAGCACCGAGGACAGCACGAACGCCAGGTAGACGGCGTTGGCGATCCAGAAGTGGCGCAGCTCGGCGATGGCCATGACCAGTACGGCGAGCGCGCCGATGACGAGGATCGACTGCCCGATGCGCTCACTGACCTGGTTGATCTCACGGTCGCGCTCGTCAGTGCGGTCGGCGCCGTGGCCGCCCGCGATAGCCATCGCGATGTGGGCCACGATCGCGGCGACGATGGCGCCACCGATGGTCCACAGCAGAGTTCCCACGTAGGCGACGTCGGCGAGCGGGCCTTCGCCGGCCCGGCCCAGGATGGTCACCACGTAGATCGTGTACGCGCCGACGGAGACCACGATCATCACCCAGGCGCGCTTTTCCTCGAAGGCCATGCCCGCTCCTCATGTAAAACAAAGCTGACATCAATCAATGTAAAGCGTCCCGGACACCATGTCAAAGTTTATTTACACGCACGACCGGCGACGCCATAGCGCCCGGCGCGGTGTTGCTGCAAAACGTCCACAGTCGGCCGGACGGCGCAGGTCGCACCAGCCCGCCCTCATCGGAAGAGCCGCAGGATCCGGGCTACTCCGGTTCGCGCCGCCGGGCGGCACCCTCGCCGCCCAGTGGCAGACGCTTGGCCGCGTCCAGCCGCACCTCGCCGTAGGGCTGGACATGCTGCCAGAACAGCGGAGTCAGCCCGCGCCGGTCGGCGGGCTTGAGCAGCTCTCAGCAACCAGGGGATCCGGCAAGGTCCGGGTTCAAAACGGCTCTGGGCGTTGCGGAGTCATCCGACGTCGGGCAGGCAGTGTGTCTGTCCCATGGCGGCGACGTCTTGTGCGCGGTGACGGCAGGCTACCGGAGCCCAAGAAGGTCAGGGCGGGGCCGTTCCGTCACCGTTAATCGGCGTGTTCTTGCTCGGCGGCCGCGGCGTAGGCGGCGTCGAGACGCTCGAACGGGCCTGGACCGTCGTGTGGCTTCGGCGGGGCGCCGAGGTGGCGGACGCGAAGCTCGTCCATGAGCTCCTCGATGAACGCCGGACCCTCATCGCGCATGAGCTGCTGCCGGCTCCGGAGCTCGTCGCTGCCCGGGCGCCAGTCGAGGCCCCAGTTGCCGACGGCGTAGATGATCGGAAGAGTCTGGATACCAGCTTCAGTGAGGCTGTAGCGAGCGCGCTGCCCCCGCGCTGCGGTGCCGCGGGTGAGGATCCCTGCCTCGACGAGCCGCACAAGGCGGTCGGCGAGGATGTTCGAAGCGATGCCCTCGATCGACCCGGTGAGCAGCACCCGAAAGTAGCGGCGGTCGCCGAAGATGACGTCGCGAAGCACGAGCAACGACCAGCGATCTCCGAGCACCTCGACAGCGGCATTGATCGGACACCCGGACCGTGGTTCCACGATTCCTCCTTGACAGGTATTTCGTCCTACCTATAGTAGTTGCAGAATACAATCACTCTTGAGAAGAGGAGCTGATGGGCCGCTTCGTTTATTCGATGCAGGTGTCCCTCGACCTGCGGATCGAGCAAGTTCCTGGGGACAACGGTGCTGGCGAGTGGCTGCGTATCCACGAGGAACTGCACCGCGAGTGCAACGCGCTGACGCAGGCGCTCGCGCTCATGGTCCAGGGACGGGTCTACTACGAGGTCATGGAGGAGTACTGGCCACGGGCGTGCGAGGACGCGTCACTGCCGGACTTCATGCGTGAATACGGCGAGATCTGGACCGCCAAGCCCAAGGTGCTTGTCTCCCGCACCCGCCACAGCGCCGATCACAACACCCAGATCATCGGCGGAGACGACGCGATCGAGCAACTCGCCGCCCTGCGGGCCGGGACCGACGGCAGCATCAGTGTGGGCGGCGCGGCGCTCGCGACGCAGCTTCTCCGGGCGGGGCTGCTCGACGAGCTGCTGCTCTTCACCCACCCGGAAATCCTCGGCTTCGGCAGGCCGCTGTTCGACGACTACGACGTGCCGATCGAGCTCGACCTGCTCGAGCAGCGATCGTTCAAGCAGGGCGTCACGATGCATCGCTACGCCATCCGGGATGTAAAGGAGGCGAGCTCGTGCTGAGGCAGGTCGCGGAGGGTGTGCTGGTCCATCAGAGCGAGTTGCTCCAGAACAACACCGTTGTCGTGCAAGGCCGGGTCGGCGTGTTGCTCATCGACCCCGGGATACAAGGCTCCGAAATGGCCTGCCTCGCGAACGACCTTCGCGAGTTGGGCCAGCCCGTTGTGGCAGGCTTCTCGACGCATCCTGATTGGGATCACGTGCTCTGGCACGCTGAGCTCGGCGAAGCGCCCCGTTACGGTACAGCCCGCTGTGCGGCTTATATGCGAGATCTGCGGTCGAACGCGGGCTGGAAGGCCCGCGTCGCCGAGGGGTTGCCGCCGGAAATCGCTGAGGAGATACCGCTGGACCTGTTCGGCCTCATTACCGGTTTGCCTGCCGGAACTGCGCGGATTCCTTGGGATGGCCCTCAAGTCCGGATTATTGAGCATCCGGCTCATGCCCCGGGCCATGCGGCGCTGTTGATCGAGGAGCGCGGGGTTCTCGTCGCCGGCGACATGCTTTCTGATGTCCTGATTCCGATGCTCGACGACTTGAACAGCACCAATGACCCGATCGAGGAGTACCTTGTTGGGCTGCGGCTGCTCGAGGGCGTGGCGGGCGACGTTGATGTCCTCGTCCCCGGTCACGGGTCTGCCGGCGGAGCTGATCAGGTACGCGCACGGATCGAACTTGACCGCGCGTACGTGCATGCCTTGCGTGACGGCCATGCTCCCGATGACCCGCGGCTCGGCCCATCGGCTAAGCCCGGCTGGGAATGGGTAAGCGACATACACGCAGGGCAAGCACGGAGCCTCGCCCGAAGAAGCGAGCGCGACGGGACGCCCGGCTAGCGATCGGTGTGCGACACAGCCAGTACGCGTGGGTCGCCGGTCGGGATCTGGGGCAGCGGCACGACGTTCTCCAGGGTGGTCGGGCTGGTCAGCGGGGGTTGCTCTCTGCGGCGGCGAGCTGGGCGTCTGCGAGGGTCTTGTGGGCGACGCCGACGGAGACCTTCACTCCGGCGGCGATGGTGCGGAAGGTGAACAAGTCCACCACCGCAGTAAATCCGGGGTTTACTGCGGCGTGGCAGTTTTCCGGCATACCAGTGCTGGACCCCTTGATCACCCGCGCCGCTGAGCGGATCGTCGACTGGGCGGTGGACGAGCGCGGCATCCAGCGCGTCGAATGTTCGCCGAGTTCGCCGAGGAGGAGACCTGGGAGCGGACGGAGATCTTCGGCGATGCCGCGCAACGGCTGTGTCGCTACCGGAAGAGCGGCGTTCACAGCGGCAAGCCGTTCACCGGAGCGGGGACGAAGAGCATCCACTTCCTGCGCATGCCAGAGGGCTGGCGGATGACCGCCCTCTTCTGGGACGACGATCGTTAGCGGACCGTTCGAGCCGGGTGGCGGATCTGTCCGGGGCGAAGGTGGGCCCGGCCTTGGTGCCGGAGGTAGGAGAGGGCTTTATCGAAGGCGGCGTCATGGCCGCCGTTCAGTTCCTTGTCACTGAAGACGCCGGGAGTGGCGAGGTGCGGCGGAATACCGGTCACATCGAAGGCGGTCCCGGTCCGGGTCAGGAAGCGCTCGTTGGGCAGCGCGAAACTCCACCCGTTGGGCAGCGTCCGCCACAGGAAGTCGGAGAAGGCCCCCTGGGTATTCTCCCCGATCCGCTCGGGCCTGGGAGCGCGCTCCATCATGGCCTGGGTGAAGGTCTCTCCCGCGCTGATGGTCAGGCTGCTGGTGAGCAGAGCGATGGGACCCGTGTACGTCGGTGCGGTGGCCGGCCGTACCCGCAGCCGCTGGGCCCGGGTGAACCCGGGCGGGTCGCCCGGAACGTTGAGGGCCTGTTTGGCGTAGGCCGGGTAGGGCTTGCCGGTGAGCCTGGAGGCGAGTTGCAGGCCGAGTGCGTCGTAGCCGCCCAGGTTGACCCGGACATCGAGGATGAGGCCGCGCAACCTGTTGGGACCCGAGGTGCGCGCCCTGGTGAAGATCTCATCGAGCGCACGGTTCAGCTCAGCCGAATTGCGGGTGAACCCGCCTGCGGCGTAACCGTCGAACGCGCCCAGCCGCAGGTAACCCAGCCCATCCGGTAGATCGGCGTAACCGATCACTCCTTGCCCCCACGTCTTCAGGGGCTTGCCGGTGTCGTGCTTTTCGATGAACTCCTGGACCCGTTTGTTGAAGGCCAGGAAGGCCGGTGCCCCCTCCAGCTGCCTGGTGCCCGGTCGCAGTGGTCTGGAGAACTGGTTCTCACCCGCGAGGAGGGCGGTGTGCGCGTCGCCGAGCTCCTTGAGAATGTCCCGCAGTACGGCGAACAGCTCCGCCTCCCCGGTGCCGGGACCGACCCTGGGTCGATACCGGTTCCGAACGGCCTGCCAGTCGATACCCTTGGCGGCGAAGAACGGGTAGTTCTCGGCGAAGGTCGCCCAGAAGATGTCGAACACCTTCACCGGGTCGCTGGGGGTGGATGTGGCGCAGGCCCCGGGAAGGCCGGGGAGTCTCCGCAGTTCGATGGCTCCCGCGCCGCCCAGATACCGCAGCCGCGCCCGGCCGGGCCCCTGCGCGTGGATGGTGAGCTGCCGGAAGCCCTTATCCGCGGTGAAGGACGCCGAGTCGCGCGTTTCCGCTGTCTGTTTCGCCGCGAGCAGCCCTTGAAGGCAACTGATCGCCGTTGTGTCGAAAGAGGTGAGCTGCCCCTGGTCGATCCTGAAGATCGTGCTGTAGCCGTCGGCCCGCCAGACCCCGTCCAGCGTTTTCCGTCCTGTCGAGGCGGCAGCGCCTTCGGCCGTCGCCGCGGCCTGCCCGGCGACGGCGACGCCCAGCGCGGTCAGTACGGCGGCCAGCCGCCCGAAGGTTCTTCTGCTCTTCGTGTTTCCGTTGTCGTTCACGGATTCGACGCTAGGCAGTGGCTCCCGCGGCGGGCGTCACACCACGGAGCCAACCTCGGGGTGAGCCGCCGGTATCACGAAACGATCATCGGCTACCCCGGATCGGGTGGCCGATCCGAGGTAGCCGTCGTCAACGGGCGGCTCGTGTGCCTGCCGTGCTCGCCGTCCTCCGCTGACGACCTCATACCTGGGGGCCAGTCGACCCGCGGGTCATACCGGGGAGGGAAGCCGAAGATCGGCTGCAGGGCGGATCCCCCCTGCGGGGAGCGCGGGCTAACGTGGTGGGATGCTGCGCGACCTCACCCCGGACGCGACCGACACCGCGGCCCCGGCCGCCGCCCGGCCCACCCTCCGGCTGACGAGAGTGCCGGCCGCCGCGTCCTGGATGGTGGCCTGCTTCATGTTCGCGATGAACGTGGGGATGCTCGCCACCGTCTACGACGCGCCGGCCGAGCTGACGGTGGTGCTCGGCGCGGCCTGCGCGGCCCCGGTGGCGATCTGCCGGCACCGGCCGATGACCGCCTGGTGGATGATCTACCTCGGGATGCTGATCACCCCGCTGCTAGTCTCACCACCGCGGGCGAACAACCCCTGGCCATGGCTTCCGATACCCATGGCGGCCTATCTGATCGTGCTGTTCGCGCTGGCGCAGCGCCAGCCGAGATGGATGCTGGCGGCCGTCTGGGGGCTGACCCTGCTCGGCGTCTTGGTGGACATGTCGTTGGTGTCGAGGCCGCCGGAGATGGGCCTGGCTGTGGTGCTGCAGTTGGCGGCGGTCATCGTGCCGGTGCCGCTGATCGCCGGTGACAACCTGCGCTGGCGCCGCCGAGCCCAGGCGCGAGTCACGGAGCAGGAACAGGTCAGCGCGGTGGAACGGGCCCGGCGCGAGCTGTTGGAGGAACGTGCCCGAATCGCCCGTGAGATGCACGACGTGGTGGCGCACCACATGTCCGTGATCGCCGTACAGGCCTCCAGCGCAGCGCGTCGGCTCGGCGGGGTGCCGGCCCGGGCTGAACAGGAGTTTGACTCCATCGGGGCGGCGGCCCGGCAGTCACTGGCCGAGATGAGGCGGCTGCTGGGCGTGCTGCGCAGCGACGACGCGGTGCCGAGGCGCGCTCCGTTGCCGGGGCTGGACCAGGTGGGCGAGCTTGCGGAGGTCACCAGGCGGGCCGGCACCCCGGTCGACCTGACGGTGAGCGGCCTGCCCGCGCGCGTGCCGCCGGGAGTGGAGCTGTCGCTCTACCGGATCGTGCAGGAGTCGCTCAGTAACGTGATACGGCACGCACCGGGCGCCGCCACGGCTGTGATGATCACGGGGAACGGGACCGGGCTGCGGGTCGTGGTGGAGAACGCGCTCCCGGCGGACGGGAGACGCACGCCCATCGAGCCGACCGCCACCGGGCACGGGCTGGTCGGGATGCGAGAGCGGGCCGCCATGCTGGGCGGTGTCCTACTGGCAGGGCCCGCACCAGGGGGTGGGTTCCGGGTCGAGCTGACCCTCCCCCTGGTGCCGGCCGAGCCGAAAGACGGTGACATGTGATGATTCGGGTGCTCATCGCCGACGACCACGCCATGGTCCGAGCGGGCTTCGGCGCGTTACTGGCCGCCGAGTGGGACATCGAGGTCGTCGGTGACGCGGCCGACGGTGAGCAGGCCGTAGCCCAGACCCGAAGGCTGTGCCCCGACGTTGTCCTCATGGACGTCCGGATGCCTGGGCTGGACGGACTTCGGGCGGCCCGGCTGATCCTTACCCCTCCTCCGAGAGAGCACCGGCCGCGCGTGTTGATGCTCACCACCTTCGATGTGGACGACTACGTGTACGAGGCGCTGCGCGCGGGCGCCAGCGGCTTCCTGCTCAAGGAGGCGCCACCCGGTGACCTGATCTCGGCGGTGCGGGTGGTGGCGGCGGGGGACGCGCTGCTGGCGCCTTCGGTGACCCGGCGCCTCATCGAGGAGGTCGTCCGGTGCCGGCCCGCGCTGCCCAGCTCACCCTCCCGGACGGGGAGGCTGACCGAGCGTGAGGCCGAAGTGCTCCTCCACATCGCTCGGGGTCTGTCCAACACTGAGATCGCCGCCGCACTCGTCGTCGCCGAACAGACCGTCAAGACGCACATCGGTCGCATCCTGACCAAACTCGATCTGCGGGACCGTGCTCAGGCGATCGTCTTCGCCTACGAGAGCGGCCTTGTCATACCTCGCTCCGGTCTTTCCCTCATCCCGGAAGCCGCGCCCGCCGGGATGCGCGCCTCGCCGCTCGGCGCGCGTGACATTCTTGGCCGGCCATACCGCGACCTTGGTGGCGTCGGCGGTTGAACAGATGCTTGCGGATCTGGCTGCGGTGGTACTCGATCGTCGAGCCGGACCACTTGTACAGCCCAAGCTCCGAAGCGGGCACCTTGACCTGCTTGGCCACGTGCTCGACTGCCTCGTCAGGCACCTCAGAGCGTCCTCGCGGTGCGTGTAGAACTCCAGCAAGATCGCGAAGGCGAGCCGTGTGGCGCCGCGCTTTCCGGCGATGAGGTCGCGTTCCTCGTCCAGGATCGTCCAGTGCTCGACGAGTTCGTCGATGTGCAGCGGGTGGCCTTTTCATGCCCGCCCAGCATCACCTAATCGGTGGTTTGTTGACATGGGACTGATGCCGCGGTAAGCCGGTGGCAGGAGGACAAATCCTGCCGTTCGGGGTGGTCGTGATGACAACCGCACGACGTCCGTGTCCACCGGCACCGGGTCTGTTGGAGGAGTACGCGGCTCGGTTCGATGATCTGTGGTGCTCGCTCGCGCAGCCCTCTCTGTCTAACCTGGTGGCACGTTTCTTAACGGCACCCCCAAGACCGACCGCACCCCGGTGCCGCCCCGGGTCCGCGCCCTGCTGGAGGGCCGCGCTCCGGGTGAGCCGTTGTTCGTCCGCGAGGACGGGCGGCCAACCCTCCGCTGGATGCCGCACGTCTCGACGTGGTCCACTTCCGGCTCTGGGGGCGTGCGGAGAGCATTCGCACGTTCCTGCGGATGGGCGCGGAGGCCACCGCCCCGGTCGGTTTCGGGCTCTTGGCCGACGCCCTGGGCGCAGGTGAGCCGAGGAGCGCCCACGGGGTGCAGTACACGTTCTTGATCATGCTGGTGCCGTTGGCGGCGAACGCCGTCCTCCTCCTGCGCGGGCGGGCCGCCTATCCCCGCGATGTCGCCACGGCGATCATGTCGGAGGAGGTGTCGCGAAGAAAATGAACGTCCGTGCCCGCGTCCCGGCCATGGGCCCGGCTCACCAGGTCGGACGGTTCACGACGCGGTGGGACCCGGCGAGGGCGAGGTGGCGGGTCGTGGTGGCCGGGATGGGCGGCGGTGGGCGGCCGGGGCCGGTTCGAGACGCCGGGCTGGATCGCCGTTCAGCCAGCGGGTGGTGGCCTCGGCGGCCGCGGTGATCAGTTCGGCGGTCTGCCGGAAGTCGATCGGCAGCACCTCAAGGACGTCACCGCCAGCCGCCTCGACAGCTCGGGCAACAGCGAATCGGTGACCATCCGCGGTACGGCGTCGTCGAAGGTGCTCGCCGAGGCGACCATGGTGCCCCACCTGAGGCAGACCCGGCAGAACGACTGCTGGGCCGTCTCCGCGGCGATGCTCATCGGCTGGAGGAAACAGGGGGCGATCTCCGTCGAGGACGCGGTCGGCGCCGCCGGGGAGAAGTACCGGCAGCTCTACACCGACGACACCGGCCTGTACACCGAGGACAAGGACGACTTCGTGCTGCGCAGCCGAATGGTCGCCGAACCGGCGGCCTCCTACCGGCTTGAGCAATACGTCGACTGGCTGAAGACCTATGGCCCGCTGTGGATGACCCGGGACGCCGGTCCGGGGCAGCTGTTTTCGCCGCACGCGTGGGTGCTGATCCGGATCAGCGGCACCGGAACCCCGGACGGGGTCGGCACCGACTTCACCCTGATCGACCCGAACACGGGCACCGAGGAGACGCTGACGTTCGCGGAGTTCGTCCGCGGCTACGAGGACATAGCCCGGGAAGAGGCGAAGGGCCAGGCTCTGCGCCCCCAAGTTGTGCGCTTCCTGGAGCCGATCCCCAAACCCAAACCCGAGGGGTACCTGATCGAGGGACCGTTCAACAAGAACGAGCCCGTCCACGAGACGGTCACTCTCGCCGCACTGCTCGGTTCCACCGTCCCGGTCCCGTCCCGGCCGCGCCCGGGACCCGATCAGGCCGTCAACGAGTTCCTGCGCGGCGTCCTGTGGAACGACGACCCGGCCGTGCTGCTGTTCGACGAGGACCGAACCGACAACTGGAAGTTCAGCACCGGCGCCTCCTGGCTCTTCGCCTTCACCCTGGCGGGCAAGGCCGTCGTGAACAACGTGACCAACCTGACGGGGCGATCACACTACTTCGACCTGCAGTTCCTTCACGCCATGGCCGAGACCGTCGGCGAACGGCCAGAAGACACCCTGGCCAAGATCATGCTCTGGGCCGAGGTCATGTACCGGCTGTCCATCGGCGAGGGCGTGACCGGGGCCGACCGCCTCGACGCCGTCCCGATCGCCTCACACGTGACGGCGGCCGACGGAACGGCCTATTCGACCACGCTGGCGGACTTCTTCACCGCTGCGTCCCTGCCGCGCGGGTCCGACACCCTGCAGACCCTCCTCACCCACGACACTGCCTGCACGTCGCTCGACCTGCCCCGCCGGGCCATCGGATCCCTCCTCCACCTGCTCCAGGACTCCTATGCGCGCGGCCACGTCCGCCGCGTCCTGCTCAACCCCGGCGACCTGCTCCCCGGCAAGACCGACGAATTCACCCCGGGCACCTACGGCCGCTTCGGCGACGTCGAGAACTTCCACTGCTACCGAGGCCAGGACCACAAGCTCCACGAAAAGTACGACACCCCCACCGCCACCGTCAGGGTGACCGACCCCTCCTCCTTCAACTCACTCCTCGGCGCCCGCGACGCCATCAAGGCCAGCACCTCGCTCCTGGAGATGTGGCACGCCGCCACCCCTTGGGCGGCCGCCGACGGCCCGAAACACCTCCTCGAAGGAACCGTCTTCAAAATCGCCGCAACGGCCACCCCGTCCGACACGACTATTTGAGCCCCTCCAGGTAGGGGTCACAGAACCAGGCTTCTGTGGCAGGAGAGACCCCGCGCGCCCAACGTGGAGACGGTCAAAGAGCACGTCGCCGAGATCGAGGCGGCCCGCGAGAGCCTGGTCACCGCGGTCAGCAACGTCGACATCCTGCTGCAGATAACAGCCCTCACCCATACTGAGCATGCGCGTGCTACTCCAGCGACAACCCGTACCGGCGCACGTGATCGGCCTCATCCCGACGGCCCATTCGCATCAGCGTGTCGGCCAAACGGTTGGCGGAGGCCCGGTCGCCGGCGTCGGCTCGGGCCCTCAACTCCTCCACCCGGGCCCTGCACAGCCAACAGCTCAGCCAGTCGTTCGGCGGCCTCGCTATCGCCGGCGTCGGCTCGGGCACCCAGCTCTTCCACCCGGCCCTGCGCAGCCAACAGCTCAACCAGCACTACGTTCAGCTGGTCGGCGTACTCGTCGTCGGAGTCGGCATCGGCCTGTAGAAGGGGGATCGCCTCCTCCCGCCCTTGCACGGCCAGCAGCTCTGCCAGCTGACGGGCGGCGTGCCCATCGCCAGCGTCTGCGGCCTTTCGATAGAGGGGTTCGACGTAGCAGTACAGCAGCCGGTCTTCGGCACTGCTGGCGAGGCGGGTCTGGTCGTCGGGGTTGGTCAGGCACATGAGAAGGGCGTCCCAGGTGGTGGCTGGGACCTTGGCGGTGCGGCGTTCGGCGCTCGTGTGCCGTAGCAGGTAATCGGCCACCGTGTACCCGGACGGTTCGCCTATTTCCTCGGAAACCGGGGCTAGCGCGGCGGCCGCGCCGTGCAGCGGCTCGGTGGCGTACGCTAGGGCGGTTTCGAACCAGTTGGGCGGCGCGGTCGCGCGCTGACGCGGATCGCAGTACCCGGGCGCGGCCTTGCGCGGCAGCTCAGCGGGGAGCGGGGTCTGAACGCCTTAGACCAGACCGCACGACCAGCAGGTTTAGGTTCGGGGTATTGAAAGAGCCGGTCGCGATATCGGCAGCACAGCCGATCACGGCCGAAGAAAGTAATCGCACACCCGACAGCATCACGGCCTGCCGCCGCTCTGTCACGCCAGTAAGCCGGACCGTCCAGAGGGTGAACCTCGCCCTGGCCGCCGCTACCGTCGCAGGCTGCCGCGCCGGATGCCGCTGGAGCGCCACCGGCATCTCCCACCACTGGGCCCTGGGAACCGGCCACCGCGCGGCCGACCTGCTGGAGGTCGGCCTGGTACGGGTGTGAGACGCGGTCCAGCCGGGTGCGGCGCCCGGCTGGACCTCCCCTGTTGATCCCCCTCGTTACGGGCGCTCGCCCGGGCCGTTGACCCAGCCGGCGTCCTGCAAGGTCACCCGGAGGAGGGGCGCGTCGTCCTCGACCTCGGTGACCTCGTACTGGAGCAGGTTCGCGTTCTCGGGGTCGATGACCAGCCGGTACCTGATCTTGTCCGGACGGTTCCGGTCGTCCGGGCCGAGGACCGTCAGGACGGCCCCCGAGCGTCCCATCGAGTCGGTGGTCGTGCCCTCGGCGGTGATGCCCGGCTCCCCGGCCATGACCCGGAACAGCGCCGCCTTGGTGCCCGGCGTGATCGGCGCCGACAGCAGGTCCACGCCCGTCTGCCACAGGTAGCCCGCGAAGTCCTGCAGGCCACCGCCCTTCGGCCGGGCCTCGAACAGCCCGCGCAACTCGCGCTCCAGCGCCTTGGCCGAGGTCGGCAGCTCATCCACGTTGCGCATGTTCAGGCCGGGGTTGGCGATCGACAGCACCCGCGCCGGCCCGTCGTGGCTCTGCGGCCCGGTGCTCTGGACCAGTTTGGGGGAGCCCGCCGCCTTCCACCGCGCCTCGTCCTCGGACGAGGCGAAGGTGACCTTCGCGTCATCCGTGCGCCTGGAGCGGTCGGTGTCGCCCTGGGCGCGGGCCCGCCACAGCTCGTCGGTACCTTCGGCGAAGGCGGCGTAGGGGAGCCCGGTCTTCTCCAGGATCTCCGCTTTGTCGGTGTTCTTGTCGCCGTGCTTCTTGACCTGCTTCTCGATCTCCTTCTGGTACGCCACCGGGTCCACATGCAGCCGCTGGAACGTACGGTCGCGGGTGTACCACCAGCGGCCCGAGGAGGCCGGCGCCTTGGCCGCGGTCTCGGCCGCCGCCAGCAGGAAGCCGCGCGCGTCGATGGTCGTCGGCTCGGCCGGCGTGCGGGAGGTCGCCCCGGGGACCGGCGCGACGGCCTTCCCGTCGCCCAGGCCCGGCACGATGATCACGGCGGCGGCGAGGCCGGCGGCGGCCGCGCCGGCGACCAGCAGCAGCGGGCGGCGGGGGGCGCGCACGCGTACCTGTTCCCGCGGGGTCTCGAAGGCCCGCCGCAGGTCGGCGGCGCGCCGCCGACCGTAGGCGTCCTCGGTCAGCTCGTCCAGCGCGGCCGGCCTGAGCTCGGCGATGATACGGTCGGACATGTTCTGCTCTTCCCTTTTCCTGTCGTAGGGGCCGTGGACGTGCGGCATCACGCCTCCTCCACGAACGCGCGCCGCGCGGCGCGCGGGGCGGTGCCGGTGGTCTTGGCGTCCAGGCGCAGTGCCACGCTCAGCCGCTTGCGCGCGCGGTGCAGCCGCACGTTGTAGGTGCGCGTGGAGCACCCCATGACCATGGCGGCCTGGTCGGGCGGCAGCCCGTGCCAGGTGGCCAGCACCATCGCCTCGACGTCCTTCTCCGGCAGCGCGCTCAGCGCCTCCAGGGCGCTCTCGCGGTCCACGATGTGCTCGGCGACGTCCCAGCTCACCCGGTCGCGCTCGGTGCTGAGCACGGTGATCTGCTCCACGAGGGCCTGCCGCCGGTAGCGCGAGTCGCGCTGCTTGGCCAGCAGGTTGCGCGCGACCCCGAGGAGCCAGGGCAGCGCCGGCTCGGGGATCTCGCCGATCCTCCGCCAGGCGACCAGGAACGCCTCGCTGACCACGTCCTCGGCGGCCTCGCGCTCGGCGCGCAGCAGGGCGTAGCCCAGCACGCTGCGGTAGTGCCGGTCGTAGAGCCCGGTGAATAATTGTTCTTGGGAATCGTTCACGCCCAGAAGTCCCTCCGCGGGCTCCAGGATTACCGGCCGCACCGGAAAAGCGGTGCCGTATGGCGTAACCGGGCCGCGTCTTCGCGGGCGCCGACTGGTTCGGCGGCGGTGCGGACGAGCGCCGCTGTCTGGTCGGGGTGGTGCTGGACGGCCTGACCGGGGTCAGATGGCTGGCACAGCGTGGTGATGAAGGACCACACCGACGGCGGCTCTTATGGCCTTTATGCCTCCAACGGTGTTGTCCCGGTCGGCTGGCTGCAGATCACCGACGATGAAGGCGGGGGCGGGGGTGTCAGCCCGTTGCCGCCGAACCAGTGGAGCCATCTAGGGTCTGTCCCGTAGATCTTGACCGCCTGAGGGTCACGCTCCGATGAAGCTCACTGTTTCCGTCATTTCCGCGCGCTCGGTACGCAGCCGTGGCACGTCTTCCTTCTCGAACCCCACCGAGACACCGCAGAACAGTGCGAGCCTGTCATCGGCTCCGACTATGCGGCTGACGGTCTTGCGATACATCGTCCACATCACCTGGGGACAGCTGTGCAGCCCTTCCGCCCTCAGCAACAGCATGACCGTCTGTAGGTACATCCCCGCGTCCCCCCACTGCCCGGGCCCCATCGTCCGGTCGAGGTAGCAGAACAGTACGACCGGCGCCCCGAACGCCTCCGAGTTCAAGGCGGCGATCTTCATGGGCCTGTCGGGGTCGTCGCGCTCGATTCCCAGCGCTTTGTACCGCTGGGCAGCAGCGGCGGAAAAGCGGTCCAGATACGGCGAGGTCAGTTCTGCCGGGTACATCGGATACTCCCGCTCATCGCCCGGGTCTCCTGCCAGTGCCCTGGCCGTCGTGTGCTTCTTCAGTTCAGCCAAGGGCTCACCGGCCACAACGTACAGATGCCACGGTTGGAGGTTCCCGCTCGATGGAGCCCGCGTCGCTGCGGTCAGCACTCGTTCGAGTACTTCTTTGGGCACGGGCTCATCGCTGAACGCCCGCACGGCCCGGCGACTGTCCACGGCCTCATACACATCCACGTCTTCTCGTCCTCTCACTCATCGACGACCACCTCTCTACCGTCTAGGGAGTGTCGTCATTGAACCGGGTCACGGAGCCAGATCCTGATGGAGGCGACGTCGACGGTGCCCTGGTAGATGCGTTCGCGCTTGTCGGTGCGAAGGGCCACTGCACGGTAGCCCTTTAGCTTGTTGATGCACCGCTCGGCGGTGTTGCGCTCCTTGTATCGCTCGGCGTCGAACCCGGGCGGTCGCCCACCCTTACTGCCTTGCTTGACGCGGTTGGCTTGCTGATCTTTCTTGATCGGGATGACCGCCTTGACGCTGCGCAGGCGCAGGTAAGCACGGTTGGCGCGGGAGGAGTAGGCCTTGTCGGCCAGCACGCGCCCGGGGCGCTTTCGGGGACGGCCCGGCCCGCGACGTTGAATGCGCACGCTCTCCAGCACACGCTGGAAGTACGGGCTGTCGCCATGCTGGCCGGGGCTGATGATGCGGGCGATGGGACGGCAACGCCGGTCGGCGGCCAGGTGCACCTTCGTGCTCAACCCGCCACGCGAACGGCCCAGCGCTTCCCGTCCCTTGGCCGGTTTGTGATCTACGCCGTCCCCTTTGACGGGAAATCGGTCGGCGGCCGATGGCGGGCTCCGGCGGCATGCTGATGGGCGCGCACCACGGTGGAATCCACGCTCACCGTCCAGTCCTCGCCTTCGGCCTCGTCACATCCGGCCCGCAACCCGTCCAGGATCTTCTCCCAGGTCCCATCCATCGACCAACGACGGTGCCGGTTGTAGACGGTCTTCCAGTTCCCATAAAACGGCGGCAGATCACGCCAGGTGATGTTGGTCCGGACCCGGAAGGAGACCCCGTTGATGACCGTCCGATGATCGGCCCACCGGCCGCCCTGCCTCGGGTTGGCCGGTAGCAAGGGCGCCAGCCGTTCCCACTCGGCATCAGTCAGATCATGACGATTCAGGCGATCTTCCACTGGACTGATCTACACCAAACCGTCACTAAAGATCCACGGGACACGCCCTAGTAGGACTTGGTTACCTCGGGTAGGAGACGGTATGTCACCTGCTTTGGGGGTGGGGGAAGATGACCCCTCAAGAACTGGACGCCGTGCGGGGGCGGTTGGAGACGTTCGCCGCTGAGGTGTTCTCCGGTTTTTCCCGCGCTGATCAGCGGCGGTGGGGCGAGCGGTATGTGCGTGGCCTGCTGACCGATGGGGCGCGTAAGTCGATGGAGCCGATGGCGGCCCGGCTGGGCGGATGGAGGCGGCGATCGACCCGGTGGCGTGGGTGATCGATGATGTGTCCTTTCCCAAGGACGGCCAGGAGCCACCAGGCGTGGCCGCGCAGTACTGCGGGGCGCTGGGTAAAATCGCCAACTGCCAGGTCGCCCCGAGCGTGCATCTGGTCACCGACGCCGCGTCGTGTCCGGTGAGTCGGCGGCTGTTCGTTCCCGAGGGCTGGGATCCGTCCTCGCCGCGGGTGCCGGATACCGAAGTGGTGACGGCGCGCCGCCGCCGGGCTCGGATCTCTGAGGAGGTGGCGCATGTGTCCAAATGGCGGCCGGCCGTGGACATGCTGGATGCGCCGCTGGTGGTCGCCGATGAAGGGTATGGCCAAGACGGGACCTTCCGGCTGGCCCTGACCGAGCGGAACATCGCCTACGTGGTGGGGGTGCGCTCCGATACCGCGCTTTTGGCGGCCGGTGTCTGCCGCACCAGGACGCCGTGTCCCTGAACCGGAAGCACCCGCCGGGCAACCTGTGGCGTCGCATGGCAGCGCTGCTGGATGGTGGTGCTGCTCGTCGCGGCCGGTTCGGTCGTCCTCGGCACCTCGCTGGCTCAGGCGAGCAATCTCGGACGGACATCTCGTACAGACGAATCAGAGTCGGAGAACGGGGCCGGCTGCCCTCGCTCGATCTCCGTCGGGCCGATTACTGCTCGGGGCCGCGTTCCCCATGGCCCCTCGGGGCTATCGCGAGATCGCACTTCAGCTGCCGCAGGTGCCTGGGGCAAGCTGAAGTGCGATCTCGCGAAAGAAGGTGCCTGCCGAGTTGCTCAGCTGGCGCCGAGCAGCTCGGTGATCTGTGTGTAAAACGGGGTGGGGTCGCCCGCGAGCGATGCCTTCACCATCGCGGTCCAGTCATCGACGATCACCTCGATCGACCCGGCGGCCAAGCCGTCGAGCGACAGGCGCGGGACATCACGGGGATCGATCTTGGGTCCGTCGTAGCCGGACGACATGTCCGTGTCGGCAGCGCCGAGGAGGACACCCTGAACCAACGTGCCCTGAGCGGCGAGCTCGAGGCGCACGCCGTTGGTCATGTTCCATTCGGCGGCCTTGGCGGCGGAGTACGAGCCGGTGCCGGGGGCGGCGAACCAAGACAGCGCCGACAGCACGTTCACGATCGCGCCGCCGCCGTTCGCCGCGAGGACGGGACTGAACTCGCGGATCACGTCGAGCGTGCCCCAGAAGTGCGCATCCATCTCGCGGCGCACTTCGGCGAGGTCGCCAGTGACGAGGGGGGCGCCGGTCACGATGCCGGCGTTGTTGATGAGGAGCGTCACATCGCGCGCGGTCGCCGCGGCCGTAACGACGGACTCGTGGTCGAGCAGATCGAGTCGCAGCGGCACCACCCGGCTGTCGTCGAAGTAGAGGCCCTCGAGGCTCTCGGAGCGGCGGGCCGTCGCGTACACCTTGCTCACCCCGCGCTCAAGCAGCTCGAGCACGAACTGACGGCCGATACCGCGGTTGGATCCGGTGACAAGGGCGATCTGGTCGGCGATATTCATGGATTCCTTGCTTCCTGCGTAGGCCTTCTCGGGTTTCGGCGGGGCCGCATCCAGCCCGGCTTCGACTACCCTAAGAGTTCACGTTGACGTCAAGGTCAAGCCGAGAATCGCGAAGTCAGGGTCAGAGGAGGATGCAGATGCGGATAGGCGATGTCGCGCACCGGGCGGGGGTCAGCACCAGAGCTCTCCGCTACTACGAAGAGCAGGGTCTGCTCGCCCCGGAACGCACCCCCAACGGCCAACGGACCTACCCCGAGTCGGCCGTCGAACGTGTCCGGCTGATCCAGCAGTTCTTCACCGCAGGCCTGCCCAGCCGCACCATCCTGCAGCTGCTGCCCTGTGTCGACACCGGGCACGGCTCCCCTGAGGTGTTCGAGCTGCTGGCGGCCGAGCGCAACCGCATCACCGCCGCCATGGCCGACCTCGCCGCCGCGCGCGACGCCCTCGACGACATCATCGACATCGCGAACCATCCAACCCCCGAACATTGCCCCGCTCTCCGCGAACCCGCCTGGGCGCCGTACAGCGCTACCGACGCAACGACGGTTGCGGCCAGCCCGGCTGCGGACATGCCCATCACTGGCTGACCGCGGGACGGCAGGAACCTCCAGCGGCGCCTCGTCATCAGCACTCAACTCATCACATCGGCCTCCTGACACAGATACGTCCGCGTCAACGAACCCGATCAGAGGGGTCAGAGATTCCATGCGGTCTCCCCGCCCGCTTCGCGCGGGGAGACCGCAGTCAACCCCGAGATCCTCGCCGCGCTCGCACCAGGGGCTAGTGCGACGTTCCTCACCGGAGGTGCAGATCCACCCCGGTCCTGGCACCAGGAAGGCAGGGCCGACGATCCCGGCTTCCCCGCAGCGCGTTCGCTACCTCCAATGAGGAACGGAGCACTAGTAGGACTTGGTTACCTCGGGTAGGAGATGGTGTGTCACCTGCTTTGGGGGTGGGGGAAGATGACCCCTCAAGAACTGGACGCCGTGCGGGGGCGGTTGGAGACGTTCGCCGCTGAGGTGTTCTCCGGTTTTTCCCGCGCTGATCAGCGGCGGTGGGGCGCGCGGTATGTGCGTGGCCTGCTGAGCGACGGGGCCCGCAAATCGATGGAGCCGATGGCGGCCCGGCTGGGCGTGGACCGCCATGGGCTGCAGCAGTTCCTCACCGACGCCCCTGGTCGCATCAGCTGGTGCCGGCCGAGCCGGCCTGGCGGATGGCGGATGCGGATGGTGGGGTCACGAAAGATTCGCCCGCTCTTCCTGCAGAAGCGCATGAGCGGGCGCAGTGCCACGATGGTGTTCTCCCGTTTGGCGCCCCGCAGGGTGTCCTTAATGGTCACGATGTCGTCGCGGGTGACCTTGCGGAGGTGATCGTAGGTGCGTGACCAGTCGAGCAGGATGGGCCGGATCTCGGTGAGGTAGCTCCAGACGGCCTGGATGCTGCACGCTCGATGGCGAGGTCCGCTCTGCAGTAGGCGGGCCCACGCCTCGACGTCGGCGGCGATGCCAGGAGCGATGCCGCTCAGCTTGCCGGCCGGCCAGCGATCGAAGGCAGGAATGCGGTCGTCGTCGAGCAGGCCGATGCGGGCGAGGACTTCGACGGTGCGCCCGACGCTGAGGCCGTGGTGACGCAGCTTGGCAAACAGCTCCGAGAAGCGGATCATGTCGTCGGCAGTGTGAGTGGACAGCAGCATGACCAAGGCCCGGTCGACGTCGCTGATGATCCACCGGGTCCAACCCCGAGCCTCGGCAAGAGTGGCAGCCGCCGCGCGGGCCGCGCGTAGCCGGGTTGGCCGATCCGATCGAGGTCTGTCACCTTTGCCTACCTCGCCATCATCGACGAGATCCCCACGGAGGTCGGCCAACATCAAGGTCACTGTCCAAAAAATCCTGTTCTTGCCCTACTTGAGTTACAGAAGACTAGTTCGTCCCCAGGTCTCACGAGAGTCTGACAGAGAGGGATGCGTTCGTGGATCGGTGAACGGGCACGCTTCAGAAAACGCTCGCGCTGGATGGCGGTTTCGCACCCTCGCCGTTGTCAACGACATCTGTTTCCGTCGTCGTCAGCCGTTCTCAGGAAGGACTTGAACTTCACAGCCTTTCACACGGCTTCGGGCTGTGCTGGCCTTCGCCTGACCGGGTGTCCGTCGCGGCCTCAGGCTGATCTGCCACGAAGTCCGGCGGACCAGCCTGAGGCGCTGTCTACCCAGCCTGTTCCCGGCTTGATCAGCGGGATCTCGAGGTGGAGGCGTAGGGGAGCAGGGCCATCTCGCGAGCGTTCTTGATCGCGGTGGCCAGCCGGCGTTGTTGCTGGACGGTGACCCCGGTGACGCGGCGGCTGCGGATCTTGCCGCGGTCGGAGATGAATTTGCGGAGCAGGTCGGTGTCCTTGTAGTCGATGTGGCTCACGCCGTGCAGCGGATTGGTCTTCTTGCGGGGCGTGCGGCGAAGTTTCACGCGGAGGCCTCCTTCAGGTCGAGGTCGAGGACGAATGCGAACGGGTCGGGGTATCCGGCCCAGACGTCGGAGCCGGCCAGGGTCTCGGCCTCGGTGAGCAGGCAGGAATCCAGAAGCCGGTGGATACGGTCGCGGTCGAGGTCGGGACCGGTGAAGACGAGGTGCTGGACACGGTCGCCGAGCTGGGGAGTCCAGTCGAGGGTGGCGGCCATGCGGCGGGCGGGGCTCTCCATCTCCCAGGCGGCCTCGGGCAGGGTGACCAGCCAGGGGCCCGCGTCCTCGACGGTGATGACGCCCGCCACGGCGTCCCAGCCGAGCAGGCGCTCGTGCCGGTTGGCCAGCCAGAACCGGCCGCGGCTGCGGACGGTCTCGGTGACCAGCTCGTCGACGGCGTCGAAGAGCCGCTGGGGGTGCAGGGGGCGCAGCCGGTGCCAGACGACGGTGGAGATCTCCCCGGTCTGCGTGTCGCAGGGCAGCTGGGCGGTCGCCGGGTCGACGCGGGCCCCGAGCATCTCCACGTCGATCCCCGCACCGGTAACGGCGGGCAGATCGAGGTCCGGGGGACCGGCCGGGGTGGTGGGGGCGAGGTGGCTGAGCACGGCCAGGGCCAGCTCGACGTCGTCGGCCTGCTCACCGGACACGACGAGGGCGGTGGCGTACTCGATCTGGCGGGTGAGTACCTCGGCCAGGTGACGCTCGTCGCCTCCCGCGGCGTGTTTCCTGCGGGAGGCGAGGGTGTCGTCGCAGCAGATGTCGTCGGTCATCTGCGCCGCCTCCAGCGCGGTCAGCACCCCGGTCAGGCGCAGGCGGTGCACGGTGTCCTCGTGCCAGGCGAGGGCCTCGGCCACGGTCCGGGGTTCGACCGAATCCCACAGCTCCACGACGAACAGCGGCGCCGAGTCCGCCCGCGACAACAGGACGGGAATGAGATCCTCGCGCACGGTGCAGGTGACGCAGCCGTGCGCGAGCCGCACTTCCCGCTCTTCCAGCGTCCCCGACGCGTCGCGCACGATGCGTTCCACGCGCCCGGTGCTCACCTGCCGCAGGTCGTGGTGGATCGCCACCGATCCGGGGTGGTCGGCGAGCATGCGGTCCACCAGGGCCGAGCGCGCTTGGGGATACAGTCCGGAGACGATGACGACGGGGACGGACATGACAGCTCCTCTCGTAGTGCGGGGTTCACCGCGCGGGTTCACGGTGGGGGTTCGGGGTGCGGGCCGGTTCTCAGGGAGTGAGGAGGCCGCGCCGGTAGGCGCGGACTAGTCGGCGCGGCACCAGCAGTTCGCGCCCGTCGATGGTGATCGGGACGAGGTCGGGTGCGGTGGCCTTCCACTGTGAGCGGCGGTGGCGGGTGTTGCTGCGGGAGGTCTTGCGTTTGGGGACTGCCATGTCGTGGTGCTCCTACCAGCTGGACTTGGTGACGCCGGGCAGTTCGCCGCGGTGGGCCAGTTCGCGGAAGCGGATCCGGGAGAGCCCGAACTTGCGTAGGTGTCCGCGGGGGCGGCCGTCGGTGCTGTCGCGGTTGCGCACGCGGGTGGCGCTGGCGTCGCGCGGCTGGCGGCTCAGCTCGCGGACGGCCTGGGCTCGCTCGTCGGGGGAGCCGGTGCGGATGATCTCCTTGAGCTCGGCCCGGCGCTCCGCGTAGCGGATGACAACGAGTTTGCGTCGCTCGTTGGCTGCGATCTTGCTTTTCTTGGCCATCAGATGCGTTCTCCCCGGGCGCGGATGCGGGCCACGGCGGCCTCGATGCCGATCTTGTCGATGGTCTTGACGGCTCTGGCGCTGAGCGTCAGCCGTACGAAGCGACCCTCGGTGGGCAGCCAGTAGCGCCGTGGCTGGATGTTGGGATTCCAGCGGCGGCGGGTGCGCCGGTGGGAGTGGGAGACGTTGTTGCCGAACACCGGCTTGAGGCCGGTGAGCTGGCAGTGGGCGGACATGCGGTTTCCTTCCCGAAGGGGGTGGGGTCAGGTCTTGCCGTAGCGCTGGTTGAACCGCTCGACCCGGCCCGCGGTGTCGAGGACGCGGCTGCGGCCGGTGTAGAAGGGGTGGCTGGCCGAGGAGACGTCGACGTCGACGAGCGGGTAGGTGTTGCCGTCCTCCCACTCGATCGTTTTGCCACTCATGACGGTGGAGCGGGTCAGGAAGGCGAAGCCCGCGCTCGGGTCGCGGAACACCACGGGGTGGTAGTCGGGGTGAATGTCTTTTTTCATCGCTTCAGCGGTCCTCTCGGAACAGCACGTGCTGGCGGATGACCGGGTCGTATTTGCGCAGGGTGAGCCGGTCGGGGTCGTTGCGGCGGTTCTTGCGGGTCACGTAGGTGTAGCCGGTGCCCGCGGTAGATCGCAGCTTGATCACCGGTCGTACGTCGTTTCTGGCCAAGCGTCTTCACTCCTGGAAGGGGGACGATGGTGCCATGATAGCGATAACCGTTTTCATTTGCGAAACGAGGGGTGGTGGCGATCCGTCATCTCGCCGCACGCTTCCTCGTGACAGTGCTGTCCGGGTTCCTGGACGCGGGCACGACCACGCTGCTCAACCGCCTCCCGGGTAACCCTGCGGGTTGCGCGTGGCTGCGATCGTCAACAGCGTGAGCGAGATCAGCCGCGACGCCGGTCCGATACGCGACGGGGTCTTCCCGTCGCGCACCGATGAGGGCGTCCCGGTCAAGACGGGCTGCCGCGTCCTGCAGGTCTTGGTCGGTCTCGGGCTGTTATGCCTGGTGCGGCCCGCCCCCGGACTACCGATTTTCTGCGGTTACTACGGCGACCCCAGTGACCTGCAAGCGTTCTTCAAGAAGACCCTTACATGATCCATCTCCGAAAGGGGAGTGGCTGATGCGGGAATGGAAGATGCGGCGTGTGGGGCATGCTGGGCGTGCCGTCGTGTGCCTGCTGGCGGCGTCCGTATGCGAGCTGGTGATCGCGGCAGTCGCCTTCGTTTACCTGATTGTCCTTCACCCGACGCTCGGCGAAAGCATCTTCGCAGATCGCACGGCAGGCCTCCTTCCGTCGTACGTGTGGGCCTACACCGCGGCCGGTGTGATCACGCTGACCGTGGCGGTCCTGGCGTGGCGGCGAGGCGGGACCGCGGGAGTACAGGCCGTCGCGGCGCTGGTTCTCGTACCGTACACGGCGTTCTATGTTTGCTTCGGCCTGCTGATGCCGGTGCTCATGGACGATTATTGGGCAGAGAGCTGGTACCCGTGCATGGTTCTGTGGCTGGCGGGCGCGGCCGGGCTCCTCTACCTCGCGGGGGTGGCCCTGCTCTTCCTCGCCGCACCAAACCCCCGGGCGGGCGAGGGCCGCGAAGGCGGGACACCGGACGAACTCGCCGCGGACGCCGTCATCGACGCACAAGGTGAGGATGAGGCGGTGCGGGGATGGAGGAAGCGACGTGCGGGGCGTGCCGTCATGTGCCTGCTGGCGGCGTCCGTGGGCGAGCTGGCGATCGTGGCGAGTGCCCTCGTTCTCCTGCCTCCCCTGCAGCAGGAGCTGACGGCCAGCTACAAGCCCGGCTACGGCGTCGACTACTCCCTGGAGAACACGGTGGACCACCTCCAGTGGTACATGTGGAGCTACGCCGCGGCCGGTGTGATCACGCTGACCGTGGCGGCCCTGGCGTGGCGGCGAGGCGGGACCGCGCGAGCGCGGACCGTCGCGGCGCTGGGTCTCGCACCGTACACGGCGTTCTATCTTCTCTTCGGCCCGCTGCTAGGGTCCTTGGAGGAGGAGCATGTGGGCTGGTACTCGGACATGGTCCTGTGGCTGGCGGGCGCGGCCGGGCTCCTCTACCTCGCGGGGGTGGCCCTGCTCTTCCTCGCCGCACCAAGCCCCCGGGCGGGCGAGGGCCGCGAAGGCGGGACACCGGACGAACTCGCCGCGGACACCGTTGCAAACACACCGGATACAGGCGCGGCGGTGCGGGGACGAAGGAGATGGCGTGCGGGAGGTGCCGTCTTGTGCCTGCTGGCGGCGTCCGTGGGCGAATTGGTGATCGCGGTGGGCGCTCTCGTTCTCCTGCCTCCCCTTCAGCAGGAGCTGACGGCCAGCTACGGCGTAGACCCCCTCCAGGGGAGGACGGTGGACCACCTCCAGTGGTACATGTGGGGCTACGCCGCGGCCGGTGTGATCACGCTGGCCGTGGCGGCCCTGGTGTGGCGGCGAGGCGGGACCGCGGGAGCACGGGCCGTCGCGGTGCTGAGTCTCGCGCCGTGCACGATGCTCTATCTTCTCTTAGGCCTGCTGGTGGGGCTCTTGGGGGAGGAGCATGTGGGCTGGTACTCGGACATGGTCCTGTGGCTGGCGGGCGTGGCCGGGCTCTTCTACCTCGCGGGTGTAATCCTGATCTTCCTCGCCGGGGGCGCCCACCACGGCAGGCGCCTCCACGCTGCTGAGAACACCGGCGTCGCGTCGTAGCGGCCCCCGCGCGCCGGCGCACGACGCGACCCGGGATGTCGGTCGGGTCGGACCGAGGCGCCCTGCCGTGATTACTCACGGCGGGTTTCCCCGGCCCGCCCGCCGCCCCCGGCGTGCGCGTCTCCACGCACCGGGCGCTCCAGGGGTGCCACCGGAATACGGCCGGCATGGGCCGTCGAGCGGCAGGAACTTCTTGGACGTAGGTTTTCGAGCGGCATTCGCGCGGGTGAGCCCGTCGTCCGAGAACGTGCACGTTTCCGGACGACGGGCGTCCGGGCCGCCGGGGCGCCTGGCGCCGGTGTGGGCCAGGGTCGCCTTCAGCGTTCCCGGCTCGACGGTGCTGATGATCTGCTGGACGGGGCTGACCAGGA
>NZ_JBSFWD010000074.1:0-36170 GCF_053592655.1 Streptosporangium sp. NPDC002607 | reverse complement strand
CGGGGCGCCGCTGGCGCGGATGGAGATGCGCATCGCCTTCCCGGCCCTGCTGCACCGCTTCCCCGGCCTCGCCCTGGCCGACCCGTACAAGCAGGCCGACTTCCGGGTCTTCAGCCTCGTGTACGGCGTGCACACGCTGCGGGTGACCTGGTGAGCGGACGGCCGCCCGCCTAACAGCTCTACGACACCCCCGAGACGACTGTCCAGCAGATCGCCGACCTGTTCGGCGTGCCCCGGTCGACGTGTACGGGCACCTGAGGCGGACGTCGTCGTGACCGTGCGATTCACCCTCGCCGAAGGCATGCCGAGCCGGCTCCATGCATCGGACGGCGCATCACCGCACCGTGGGACATCGCGGGCGCCCCGCCAGCCTGGTCCGCCAGATTGGCTTCGCCCTCGGCCCCGGCCGGCCACTCCATTGTGGAATCGCCAATCGCCACCTGTGACTTCGAACCGAAGCCGCTCACAACGCAAGGAGAATCTCATGAACATGCCAGATCGATTTGACGAGGAGGCTGAGATGCAAACTCAAACGACCAAAACGTTCCAGCACGCGACGGACGAGAAGCCGACCGCCGTCGCACGAAGCGGCTGGAACTGGAGCCGGATCCGCCCCATCGCCTTTTGGGCCACCACGTTTGTAATCGTCTTCGAGTTGACTGCTGGATCGGTGTGGAATCTTCTACCGATCGAATGGGTGGAAGTCCAGTTGCGCCATCTGGGATACCCGCACTACTTCGCCTACGTTCTAGGCGTGTGGCAGGCCGGTGCGGCCGTCGCAATCATCGCGCCCAGGCTCCCGCTGATCAAGGAATGGGCGTACGCGGGTGCCTTTTTCCTGTGGTCGAGTGCCGTGGCGTCGCATCTGATAGTCGGCGACGGGCTTCAGACGTGGGGGGTGCCGCTGATGTTCGGGACGTGCGCCATCGCGTCGTGGGTGCTGAGGCCTGCCGACCGTCGGCTCCCGGAGACGCGGCTCCGTCGGGACCGCCCTGCCAACGCTGAACAAAATGGGGCCGGTCCGCCGAAAACCCGTCCTCGCGCTTGGGCCGTTCCGATCGGGCTCCTCGTTGTTCTGTATGCCGTTTCGTTCCTCACGCTGCCCGCGGCCGAAGCCATGACGCACGAGTGGGCAGTTGAGAACGGCTGGATCAACGAGTAGCGGCCTTGAAGGTCTCGACGTCTCGCCGACACATGGTTCCGCGAACACCAGCCCGCTGACACAATCGGCCATCCTCTCGCCGACGCAGTCCTTGCCGTCAATGAACTTGAGGCCTTGCCCCCGGAGGGGGCGACGCCGTGGATGCGGGTGTCCTGGCCGTAGTCGACGAGCTATACGCCCAGGTTGGCACCTTGAGCTCGGAACTGGTCTCTTTCGGCCGGATGCTGTCCACCCGGACCAGACCCTTCTTGCCGTCACTGTCGACCGGCGACTGCACCTGGACGTACTCGCGGATGGCGTCTTTGTACGAGAAGACCGGCTGCGTCAGCCCGCCGGAGATGTCGATCGCCGGCTTCGCCGCCGCGGTGGCCACCCCGGGTGTGGCCACCCCGGCCAGCGCCGTGCCCCCCACTCGCCGGAAGACCCGCGGCATCCGGACCCTGTTGTTCTTGGTACTCAAGATGCCACGTCCCAGGTGACCGGGAGGCTCTTGACTCCGTAGATGTCCGCGGTCTCCAGGCGAAGGGCAACCTCTTCAGCCGGTACGGCCAGCCGTAGCGTGGGGAAGCGGGTGAGCAGCGCAGGGAAGGCGACCCGCATCTCGACGCGGGCCAGTTGCTGGCCCAGGCACTGGTGGATGCCGTGGCCGAAGGCCAGGTGCCCGCCCTCCTGCCTGCGCAGGTCGAGCACGTGGGGGTCGGTGAAGCGCTCGGGGTCGCGGTTGGCGGTGGCGTACGACAGGATGACCGTCGAACCGGCCTTGATGGTCTGGCCGCCCAGCTCGACGTCCTCCAGTGCGACCCTCGGGAACTGCTTGGCTACGCTCAGATACCGCAGCAGCTCCTCCACGGCCCCGTCGGTGAGCTCGGGCTCGGTGCGCAGCGCGGCGAGCTGGTCCGGGTTCTGCAGCAGCGCGAAGGTGCCCAGCGCCAGCATGTTCGCGGTGGTGTCGAACCCGGCCGACAGCAGGATCAGGGCGATCCCCCGCAGCTCCTCATCGGTCAGGTCGCTGTCGAGCAGGTCGCTGAGCACGTCGTCGGTGGGGTTCGCGCGCTTGGCGGCCACCAGCTCCGCGAGGTAGTTCTGGGTCGCGGTGTAGGCCGCGATCAGTTCCTCGTCGCCGACCTCCCCGCCGAGGAACTTGTCGATGTGCCCCTGGAAGGAGCCCCGGTCCTCGTACGGCACGCCCAGCAGCTCACAGATGATGATGGAGGGGATGGGCTTGGCGAACGCGGTCACCAGGTCCGCCGACGGCCCGGCCTTCTCCATCGCGTCCAGGTGCTCGGCGGTGACCTGCTCGACGCGCTCGGTGAGCTGTCGCATCCGCCGTACGGTGAACTTGCCCACCAGCGGTTTGCGATAGCGCCCGTGCTGCGGCTCGTCCATGAGGAGGAACTCGCCGGGCGGCGCCGGAGGCACCTCGATCTCGCCGAGGTCGACCAGCGGGTGGTGGCGCATGAGCTCCTTGCGTGAGCTGAACCGAGGGTCGGCCAGGACCGCCCGGACCAGGTCGTAGCCGGTGACCAGCCAGCCCTCGTGTCCGTCGGGGAAGGGGAAGCGGCTGATCGGGCCGTGCTCGCGGGCCTGGATCAGCTCCTTGGGCGGGTCGAAGGGACAGCCGGGCCGGCGCGCGGTCGGCAGCGTGGTGATGGTGTGTTCCATGGTCATTCCTCTCATCGGCCTAGGATGAAGTCGCGATAGTACGTGTTTGGCGTGGCTCGAAAGCTGCATTGCACTCAGAATTCCTGTCAGCCAATCGACACGGCCCTAGGAGATCTTGCGGCGGTAGGTGTTCATGGCGAAGGCGTACGCGACGATGAGGATGCCGACACACCAGGCCAGGGCGATCCAGATGTCGGTGCCGACCGGCTGCTGGGTGTACAGGTCGCGGATGGCGTTGACGATGGAGGTCACCGGCTGGTGCTCGGCGAAGACGCGCACCGGGCCGGGCATGGTGTCGGTGGGCACGAATGCCGAGCTGAGGAACGGCAGGAAGATGAGCGGGTAGGAGAACGCGCTCGCGCCGTCCACGGACTTCGCGGACAGACCGGCGATGACGGCGAGCCACGTCAACGCCAGGGTGAACAGGATCAGCATGCCGGCGACCGCGAGCCACGCCGGCACTCCCGCCCCCGAGCGAAAACCCATGAGCAGGGCGACGAGCACGACGACCACGAGCGAGATCAGATTGGCGACCAGCGAGGTCAGCACGTGCGCCCACAGCACGGACGAGCGTGCGATCGGCATGGACTGCAAGCGCTCGAAGATGCCGCTCTTCATGTCCAGGAACAGCCGGAAGGCGGTGTAGGCGATGCCCGAGGCAACCGTGATGAGCAGAATGCCAGGCAGCAGGTAGTTCACATACGAAACCGGCCCCGTGTTGATCGCGCCGCCGAACACGTAGACGAACAACAGCAGCATGGCGATCGGCGTGATCGCGGTCGTGACGATGGTGTCCACGCTGCGCGTGATGTGGCGCAGGGATCGTCCCAGCAGGACGGCGGTGTCGCCGAAGAAATGCTTGCTCATCGCTGTTCCTTACGCGTCCGTGCCGACGCTGTGGTCATGGCCGGCGTCGCCGTCTTGCCGCCGGCACCGACGAGGGTGAGGAAGACGTCCTCGAGGGTCGGCTGCTTCTCGACGTATTCGACCTTGGCGGGCGGCAGCAGCTGCTTGAGCTCGGCCAGGGTGCCGTTGACGATGATCCGCCCCTCGTGCAGGATCGCGATCCGGTCGGCGAGCTGTTCTGCCTCGTCCAGATACTGCGTCGTGAGCAGCACCGTCGTACCGTGCTCGGCGAGTTCCCTGACGGCCTGCCACACCTCGATGCGCGCCTGGGGGTCCAGGCCGGTCGTCGGCTCGTCGAGGAAGATGACCGGCGGATTGCCGATGAGGCTCATCGCGATGTCCAGGCGGCGGCGCATGCCACCCGAATACGTCGACACCCTGCGCGCGCCCGCGTCGGTCAGCGAGAAACGCCTCAGCAGGTCATCGGCGATCCTGCCGGGATCCTTGAGGTGCCGCAACCGGGCGACCAGCACGAGGTTCTCCCGCCCGCTGAGAATCTCATCGACGGCCGCGAACTGTCCGGTGAGGCTGATGGACTCCCGCACGTCCGCAGCCTGCGTGGCGACATCGAAGCCGTTGACGCCGGCCGTGCCCGCGTCCGCCTTGAGCAGCGTGGACAGGATTCTCACGACCGTGGTCTTGCCCGCCCCGTTCGAGCCGAGCAGGGCGAAGATGCTGCCTCGCGCCACGTCGAAGTCCACGCCGCGCAGCACCCGCAGCTCCTTGTACGACTTCTCCAGACCCTGCACATGGATCGCCTGGGCTTGCTGTGTCGTCATCAGACGGTCCTCTCTTCTCTTCCGGTGTCCTCGCCGGCGGCGCGCTCGATGGCGCTGGTGAACCGTTCCCGCTCCCGGCTGATGTACCGCCCCACGGAGTAGTTCTGCACAAACGCCTCGACGAACTCCACGGGGTCCTCCCCGAAGATCTCGCGGATCGGGGTTCCGTCCGCCGCGCTCTGTTCGAACAGATCGGCAAGGTCCTCGAACATCGAAGCCGCGTCGGCGCCGTCCCCCGGCCCGAAGTGCATCAGGTACCGCTCCAGCGCTTCGACTGCCGTGCGATAGTTCTCGGGAAGCGCTCTGGTCCGCGCCTTGTACTGCCGCCAGCGCCTCTTGTCCTCGAGCGGCCCGGTGACCACCTCCAGGTACTGCAGGTAGCGCCTCTTCGGCTCGGCCGGCTCTGTGGCCATGTCTACGTACCTCCTTCGCGGAGCTGTTCGAGCCGTTCCGTGAGGAAGCTCCAGGTCCTCCAGAACTCTTCGAGATACTCCCGTCCCTGAGCGTTCAGGGAATACACCTTGCGCGGCGGCCCCTTCTCGGACGGGACCTTCTCCACGTCGACGAGGCCGCGCCGCTCGACCCTGACCAGCAGCGCGTAGACCGTGCCCTCGGCGATGTCGGAGAAGCCCTGATCCCGCAGCCACGCCGTGATCTCGTAGCCGTACGCGGGCCGGCCGGACAGGATCGCCAGGACGATGCCCTCCAGCGTTCCCTTGAGCATCTCCGTCACCTGCTTGCCCATGGACCACCCTTCGGCTACCCAGTTATACTGACTACTGGTACATAGTAACACTGAATAGCGACGGCGCAAGCCCCGTGGGGCCCCGGCAGCAATGAAGAAATTTTCAACGAAGTAGCCTCTGACCTGCGGTAACGGAGGCATTTGGTCGCCTGTGGCGGGTTGATGATCACTGCCGCTACGTTCGTTATGGTTTCATCCGGTACGGCACTTGGGGTGGTGCGTTGTCGGAGAAGATGTTCTCTGAGGAGCAGTTGGAGCAGCTGCGCTCGTTCCCGGAGATCAGCACAGACTTGAAGTCCCTGACGGCCTGCCGGGGTCGCGGGCGTGGGCGGTGGCCGAATCCTTCGGCGTCGAGGCGGACCTGCTCAACGACGACCGGACCGGCCGGGCATTGGACGCGATCGCCCCACCTCGATCACCTCGCGGGATCGGCCGGTCTGGCCGCGGAGGAGCTGGCCGCGCCGGCCGGTGTGAGCATCGACTACTACGTACGCCTGGAACGCGGCAAGGAGACCCATCCGAGCCCCTCCGTGGTCGAGGCGCTCCGCCTCAACGAGGAGGAGCGCGGCTTCCTGCGCGAGCTGGCGACGCGGGCGGCGCGGCGTGCGCCCGAGCCCCGTCCCCTGCCGTCGCAGCGGGTCCGTCCGACCGTCACGCAGCTTCTGGAGACGCTCCGGCTCAACCCGGCGTACGTCGTGAGCCGCACCGACGACCTGCTGGCGGCCAATCCCGGCGGGCTGCGGCTGCTCCACGGCATCGCCGACTGGCCGGAGCGGCAGCGGAACACCGTCCGGTACACCTTCCTGCACCCGGCTGCACATGTGACCGTCGGCGGCGTTCAGGCCGCGAGATGGGGCTGCTGACGGGGCGGCGAGAACCGACGAAGTCGGCCTTCGCACTGATGCTCAAGTGACGCGGTCGACTACGTTGCCAGGGCGGTGAAGGTCCCGGCCTGGACCTGGCGTTCTACGAGTGGGACGGGCGTACCGGCAAGGACCACCGTACTGACATCCGCAAGTTCACCGTGTTCCGCGAATTGGCCGCGAAGCTCCGGGGTGCCCGGGAGTTCGCGGCCAGCGGTGTCTCCTAGCGGGTGGCGACCCGGTAGTCGTACTTGATGTGGGTAAGGAAGAAGTCCCGGACGTCCTCGGCGAGCAGCTCTGGCACCTCCATCGCGGCGAAGTGGCCGCCGCGCTCGAACTCCGACCAGTGCCTGATGTCGTACAGCCGCTCGGCCAGCGGTCGCACCGACTGCGTGATGTCGTGCGCGAACACCGCCACGCCAACCGGTACCGGGCACGGCTCGATCCGCCGCGGAGCCTCGCGGTGCAGCCGCGCCGAGGAAGCCGCGGTGGCGGTCAGCCAGTACAGCGAGATGTCGGTGAGCATCCGCTCGTCACTGATCTGCGAGCGAGGGTCCGTCCACTGTGCGAAGCGCTCGGCGATCCAGGCCAGCTGGCCGACCGGCGAGTCGGTCAGCGCGTAGCCGATGGTCTGCGGGGTGGTGGCCTGCAGAGCCTGGTACGGCGGACGATTCGCCATCAGCTGCCTGACCTTGTCCAGCCGAGCCTCATCCGTTTCGGACAGCTCGATGTCGGCGTCCGGGACCGGCCGGGTCGGCAGGTAGTTGACGTGCACCCCGACGACCTGCTCGGGTGCCACCGCGCCGAGCGCCGTTGAGATGCCCGAGCCGAAGTCGCCCCCCTGCGCGCCATAGCGCTCGTACCCGAGACGGCGCATCAGCTCAGCCCAGGCCCGCGCGACCCGGACGATATCCCAGCCGCGCTCGTGGGTCGGCCCGGAGAAGCCGTACCCCGGGATGGACGGAATCACCAGGTGGAAGTCGCGCGACAGCGGCTCGATCACGTCGAGGAACTCCAGGAACGAACCTGGCCAGCCGTGGGTGAGGATCAGCGCGAGCGCGTCCGGTTCCGAAGACCGGACGTGGACGAAGTGGATGTCCTGGCCGTCGATCTCGGTGGTGAAGTGCGGAAGCTCGTTGAGCTTGGCCTCATGCTCGCGCCAGTCGTAGCCGGTGCGCCAGTATTCGGCCAGTTCCTTGAGCCGCGCCAGCGGGAAGCCGTAGTCCCACCCGGCGTCGGCGACCTCGTTGGGCCAACGGGTGCGGGAGAGCCGGTCGGTCAGGTCGTCGAGGTCGGCCTGGGGGACGTCGATACGGAACGGCTTGATCATGGTCTTAACTCCAGGGAAATTCATTCGGCGCCCAAATGTTCGGACGACGGGCGACGACGAGCTGCGAGGTGAGCTTCGACATGGATTTGCGCGCGGCCCGAGCGGCCTGCGGCCGGAGTGAAAATCTCGGTGAGCTCGTAAGGCAGGACGAGGTGGGGCTGCCGTGCAGGAACACCACTGGCGACTCCCCCTGCCCGGTCTCTGTGCAGGCGAGGTAGGAGTCGATGACGGCGACAGTATGCATGATCATTATGTCCTTCGATGAGTTGCGTGTCGGACTCTAGATCTACACACTCCCAACCGTCAACATTCCAACCAATATCATCGCAACCGTCACTGAAAGAACCATTGGCCTGCTAGCATCACACCAAGAGGCTCGTGCCCGGCCAGGCAAGGAACGTCGACGACGCGCTGCATGCGACCACCGGCCACCTGATGCGCCGTGTGTTCACCGCTCATGCCGTGCAGGACGAGCCATAGTCGCGCGATTTCGTGGTGCTCGACATCCCCGCCGGACGCCATCTCACAGCAGGATCTCGCCCACCGGCTCGGCATCAACCGTACGATCATGGTCAGGCTGCTCGATCGGCTCCAGGAGCCTGACCATGTCATCCGCACCCGCGACCCGGCCAACCGCCGCACCTATGTGCTGTCCCTGACCGAGGCGGGCCGTACCGCCCTGGACGGCATGCGCCACGCCGTCGCCGACCGCGACGCCCGGCTCACCAGTGCCCTCAGCACACCCGAACGGCGGCGCCTCACCGCGCTGCCGACCAAGCCCGTCGCCGACGACGGGCCATCCACCATCCACAGCATCGAGCACCTGATAGCTCAAGCCCACTACCGGCTGCGCCACCTCGGGGATCATCAGCTCGCGGCGCACGGCCTGCGCACCCGCCACTTCGCCTTGCTGCCAGTAGGGCCAGCGCCTCTGCCGTCAGCACAAAGTCAATCGGCGGATCGCGGTATTCCAAACCTGGTTACGCGGCGCTACTTCGACCGCTAAGGACATGGTCGGGCGAAGGCCCCTTCGCTTCGTCAGCTCGGTGGTCTGCCATCGTGGGGAGCGTGCCCGACACGGCGGGCGTTGCTGGTGCCTCAGTCCAGGCACACCACCCAGTCCCGCAGCTCGCCGTCTTGTTCCCAGACCTCACTGGCGACATTGCTCTGATCTTCGCCGCAGAAGAAACAGTTCCCCTCGCGACCCTTCAGGCGCCGCATCGCATGCAACTGCTCGCCCTCATGGTGCTGGTAGCCCAGCCAGCCGCACCCAGAGCACTCCCACCACAGTTCGTGCCTGGGCTGTGGTTCCTGACCGCCCCAAAGGCTGCGGCGATGCAGCACCTGCAGAGCCGTCAGCTTCCGCTGGCAGCGTACGCATTCCGGGCTCACGGGGTGGAGCTTGCGGGGTTCGCGCAGTGCCATCACCGGGGTCCGGCCGGTGACGGTGAGGGAGTCACGCGCTTGGGAGATGAGCAGCGACATGCGGAACTCACCGCTCCTGGCCTCGATGTTGGTCGGCACTCCGGGAACATCTCCTAGCACGGTGACGTCCCAACCGGCGGACGTGAGCAGAAACCTGGCGCCCTCCACCGGATCAACACCCGTCTCACCACTCATGGCGTGCTGGACGTGCACGAAATAGGAAAACCGCAGCGGTTCCTCCCAATAGGTGATAGCCGGCGCCTACGGTGAAACTTTCATCCAAGGACGCGGGCCAGGGACTCGGCTCTGCGGTGGTCGTACGGTGCGGCCAGGCGCTCGGCGGTCGCCATCGCCTGCTCGGCCGCCCGCCTGGCCTGCCTTCGCCCGCCCAGGGCGGCCAGGATCAGCGCGAGGGCCCAGCCGATCCGGGCGGCGGCACCGGGGTTGCGGGCGGCGTACCGGGAGAGGTGTCCGAGCAGGAGGGGGGCCACGGCCCGGTCCTGCCCCGCGTCCCCGAGCAGCTCGGCGAGGCCGGTCCAGCACTCCAGCATGCCGGGCTGCACCGCCGGCAGCCGCTCGGCCAGTGTCAGCGCCTCGGCCAGCGCCGCGGGCGCCCGCGCCGGGTCCAGGCGTGCCGCGATGGTGAGCAGGCGCAGCTCCTGAATCGTGCGGCTCGCCGGGCTGTCGCGCAGGCCGATCTCCTTCGCGTGCGTACGCCGCCGCTCGTGCGAGGCGCGGGCGGCCGCCAGCAGCTCCCGGATCCGCTCCATCGGCACCCCGTCCAGGCGCAACAGCGCTTCCGCCCGGCCGGTCAGGCACCAGTGGCGGCCGATGTCGTCCCCGCCCACCCGCGCGACCGCCAGCTCCTCCGTCTCCGCGTACCCGGTGGCCGCCGCGGCGAACTCGCCCTGCCACAGCGCGGTCTCGGCGAGCATGCCGGCGCAGTTCTCGGCCACCCGCGGGTCGATCGTCCGCGACCGTCCCTCCGTGAACGACCGCCTGGCGTCCTCGAAACGGCCCGCGTGGAGCAGGTCGATTCCGCGGGCCAGCCGGGCCCGGTGCACGGCCTCGTCCGGGTGGTCGATGCCGGAAAGTGCCTGGTCGGCGAGGCTGCCGTAGCGGGTGGCGATCCGGTGGCGGCCGGCGAGGCGGGCGATGGTGGCGAAGTTCGCGTAGGACTCGGCGCGCAGGGCGGGGTCGGTGCCGCGGTCGGCGGCGTTGAGCTGGCGCAGCGAGGTCACCAGCATCACGGGGAGGTCCTGCTGGTGGTAGGCGAGCCGGGCGAGCAAGGTCAGCGCCTGCGCGGCCTCGGCCTCGTCCGTACGGGGTACGGGGAGGAGACGGCGGGCGGCCGTGATCGGCAGGAGGCGGTGGGCGGCCTGGCGGATGGCGGCGGTCAGGAGAGCGGTCGCGAGGTCGGTGGGGGTGGTGGGGAGTGGCTCGCCGAGCGTGTCGAGGGCGGCGCGGGCCAGGCGGGTGGCGGCGCGTTCCCTGGCGAGCTGGTGGGAGCTCACCGCGGCCATCCGGAGCAGGCGGGCCCGCAGGCGCAGGTCTTCCGGAGGGCGGTCGAGGTGCTCGCGGACGATCGCCACCGACTCCTCGTACAGGCGCAATCGCAGGCACAACGTCCAGTAGTGGTCCAGGAAGCGCGGCTGCCCGGACACCCGCCAGGCCAGGCGGATGTTGTCCATCTCGGCGCCGAGCACGCGGACGACCTCGGCGTCCGAGCCGTCCTGGAGCGCGGTGGCGTGCCGGTCGAGGAGGCGGGCGTAATGACGGGCGTGCCGTTCGGGTACCCCCGGGTCCTCCAAATGGGCGGCGGCGAGCTGCTTGATGAGAGGGTGGAGGGTGTACCGGCCGGACGGGGTGAGCTGCAGCATGCTGTGGTCGACCAGGTGGACCAGCACCTCAGGGCTGGTTCCGGCGACCTCCAGGGCCGCGCGCAGGGTGCAGCCGCCGCCGAACACCGCCAACGCCGCCAGCGCCGCCCGCCTCTCCGGGTCGAGCAGCCGCCAGGACGTCTCGAAGACCGTACGCATGCTCGCGTGCCTGGACCGTGCGGCGGGCCCGGCCGTGGAGAGCAGCCCCGTGTCCACGCCGAGGCGTTCGGCCAGGTCGGCGCACGGCACGGCACGCAGCAGGCCGGCCGCCAGCTCGATCGCCAACGGCAGCCCGCCGGTCGCGGCGCAGATCGCGGCCACCAGCGGGGCCTCGCGCTCGGGGTCGAACTCCGGCCGGGCCTTGAGCGCCCGCACGACGAACAACGCCTCGGCGGCCGACTCGGCAAGCCCCTCCACCGGGACGATCACCTGCCCGGGCACGTCCAGCCGCCGCCGGCTGGTCGCCAGCACCCGCACGCCCGGCGCCACCCGCAGGATCTCCGCGATCACCCCGTCGAAGGACGGCAGATGTTCGAGATTGTCGAGCACCAGCAGCGTCGAGCGACCGGCGAGGGCGGCGAGCAGCAGCTCGGCGGCGGGCCGCGGCGGCGAGAGGTCCACGCCGAGCCGGCGCGCGAGCGTCGTCACAGCCGCCTCCGCCCGCACCCCGGCAAAAGACACGAACGCGACATCCGCCGAGGAGGGGGACGCGGCGTCGTGCTCACCGGGCTTCACGGAGGAGGGGGAGGCGACGTTGCGCTCGCCGGCTCGCGCGGAGGATAGGGACGCGCTGTCGTGCTTCCCGGTCCCCGTGGAGGAGAGGGGCGCGGCATCCCGGGCCCCGGCCTCCGCCGCGGCGATGGCCAGGCGGGTCTTGCCGATGCCGCCCGGGCCCGACAGGGTGATCAGGCGTTCCCGGGACAGCAGGGCACGTAGGCGGCGGATGTCGGACTCGCGGCCGACCAGCTCCGACCCGGGGACCGGCAGGGCAGCCCGGCGGGCGGTCGCGGGCCGGGGCGTGAGGTCCTGGCGGAGCGCGCGGGTCTCGGGTGCGGGATCGACGCCCAGCTCGCGCGCCAGCCGCAGGCGCAGCTCCTCGTAGCAGGCCAGGGCCGCGGCCCGGTTCCCGGTCCTGGCCAGGGAGGCGATCAGCACCCGGTGGGCCTCCTCGTCGTACGGGTCCAGCTCCGTCACGATCCTGGCCAGCCGTACGACGTGTTCGGAGGCGGCGGGCCCGGCGCGTACGAGCAGCTCGCGCAGCACCAGCCGGGCCCGCTGCCGCTCGCACTCCAGCCACCCGGCGAACGCGGGCGCGTCCCCGAAGGAGAGACCGTCGAGGAACTCCCCGCGCCACAACCGGAGCGCCCCCGCCACCGTCGGGTCCCGGATGAGCTGCCGGTAGTCCACGAAGCAGTCGTCGTCGGCGCGGAAGCCGACGTGGTCGCGGGTGATGTCGAGCCAGCCGCCCACGTCCTTGCGCAGCTCCGACAGCGCCAGCCGCAGGCTGCCTCTGGCGTTGGCGTCGGGACGCTCGCCCCACAGCAGCCCCGCGAGCTCGGCCCGCGAGCGCGCCCCCGGCGTGGTGGCGAGGTAGCAGAGGAGTGCCCGGGTCTTAGCGGAACGGATCCGCACCGGCCTTCCCCCGACAGCTAGCTCGGGCGTGCCGAGCAGCAGCAGGCTGAAGGAGTCTCCCATACGAAGACAGTAGGCGCGTGCCTGCCGCCCGACTGTGTCAGAAGGCACGGAGATCGTGTGCTCTATGCCATTGACCTGCGATCTAACGATGTGCTCACGCTGCGTCCGCGACTCTGATGCCGCGTTTCGCGACGGTCGCGAAACGTCAGCGTCTCCAGGAGGAACAGCATGCATTCTCGTAAGGTGATCGCCGCACTCGCCCTGGCCGGAGGTCTGGTGGCGCCGATGGCGTTGGCCGCGACCCCGGCGGCCGCCATGGCCGGCTCGTGCCGCGTGGAACTGCACGACATCGACGCCGGCAACGTGGCCGACCGGGACGGCCGGGACGAGCTCCGGTTCCTGGTCGATGGGAACCTGTTCCCCAGGATCAACGCCAACTACTTCGGCATGAACGCCGGTGACGACGGGAATCCCGGCGACTTCGAAGACCCGACCTCGATCATCCTGAACACCCAGGACGTGGACTTCGACCTGCGCGAGGCCGACGGCCCGATCTGGGGACAGGGCGACCGGCTCGGCACGGTGACCGCCCTCGGCAGCACGTGCGCCGGGCTCGCCACGGGCGCGACCAGGACCATCACGAGGACCCTCACCGGGACCGAGCAGACGGCGTACTCGTACGTGGTCAGCCTTAAGATGACCGCTCTGTAACCGTCCTCGGAGCTGAGGCCGCGCTGCCGCCGCGGGGCAGCGCGGCAAGAGCATCGGCGGCGCGGCCGTCGTCGACGAGGCCATGCTGTCGATGGCCCTGCACCTGCGCGGACAGAACCTCAGCCTGCGCGACATCGCCGCCCGGCTCGTCATCACCACGGGCAAGCGGAAAGGACGGCACCCATCGCCGATGGCCGTCTTGCGCATGCTCCGTGACCACGACGCCAGGACGGGTTCTTGGGATTATCCGGTCGAAATTGAACGATAAGCCTCCGCCGCAGGTCAGAAGGTTGCGGGCTGAGGCGTCCCGGACGAACTGATCTCGGTTCGGGCCGGAACTCAGTAGTAGGCCACGTTCACGGCCAGGGCGGCCGCCGCCAGCGTGAAGAACACGGACCAGGCGCCGAAGTGGTGGTCACGGGCCCGCAGGTGAACGCAGAACGCGCCGAGGAAGTACAACACGAGGCCGGCGGCAGCGAGCAGGCCCAGCACCGGAACGGCGAACCCGGCCAGCAGTCCCAGCGAGCCCGCCGCCAGCATCACGCCCAGCGGGAGCATCCAGGAACGGGGCACGCGAAGCTGGTCCGCCTGCTTCTTGGGGTATTCATGGCCGATGAAGTTGGCGATGGCGGCCAGGCCGACGACGGCCGAGGCGAGGAGAGTGATCACGAGGTAGGCGGCGAACACGATGGTCCCCTTGTCCGTGAGAGTGATAGGCCGGTTGCGCACTACACGGACGAGATGAGCTGCCGGGAACGTGACATGCCCCGGTGTGATATGGGTAACGGCTCCGCCGGCCGACGCTCGAGCCCGTCTGCGGGGTCGACCTCCCAAACGCGGCCGAGCCGGTGAGCTCTTGCGGCAGTAGGAGGCCCCGTGGATCGCCGGGGTCGCGAACGACTGATCGGATGTCGGACCGGCGAGTCCTTCGATTAGCGGGCCGCGCGTCTCCGCTGTGGTTTTGAGCTGCACCGATGACCGGCCGCCTGTCCTTGGAGGAACATTGCCGAAGCTGTTCTGCGGAATCGACTGGGCCGAACACCACCACGAAATCGCCGTCGTCGACGACACCAGCGTCCGGGTCGCCAAGGCCCGCATCAGCAACGACGCCGCGGACCTGCGTGCGTTGCTGGAGCTGCCGGTCGGCGCCGGCGACCATCCGGATGACCCGATCCCGGTCGCGATCGAGAAGCCGTATGGCCTGTCGGTGGCCTACCTGCGCGGGACCGGGCGGCGGGTGTTCGCCATCAATCCCTATGCGGTCTCGCGCTATCGAGACCGGCATGGGGTCGCGCGCAAGAAGTCAGACGAGCAGGACGCGCTGACCTTGGCCAATATCTTGCGCACCGACACGGCCGCGCACCGGCCGCTGCCCGCCGACTCCGACCTAGTGGCGGCCTCGTCCGGTGTCAGGTCCACGGCCCGAGTCTTGCGGAACCCCCTTGCACAACCAGGGGTTCTGCAAGGAGTTCTGCGAACGGCGACCTGCGCGAACGCGACCAGCGGGCGGACGCCTGGAGGTCTCGCAGAACTGGTCAGTTCTGCGAGACGAAGGCCGCCGGCGCGGCGCATCCCATTTGTCCTTGAACATCGTTCTCAAAACCTCTCGCAAAACTGGCTTCTCAAAATGGTGGTCTCGGTAGGTTTTGCGACTGCAGGGCCTCTACAACCCGTCGGGGCACGGCGCGGCGTTGTTCGCCTTCTTCCGCCGGCATGGCCGAATCCGAACGGGAGTATGTGCGAGAGAAGTCACTGGAAGGCGAGGCTTCGGCCCGCGAGCGCGGCCGCCACGGCGGTCGGCCCAAGGTCTTCGACGACGACATGCTCGCCTACGCGCGCTCCCTGTGGGAGCGGGGCGTGCCGGTGCCCGACATCGCGGCCAAGCTGGTCATCCCCACGGGCAAGAACAAAGGACGCCACTCCTCGGTGGCCGGCGTCTACCGGATGCTGGCCGAAAGCGGCGGAACTGATGCCAATTAGAGCGCGGGCGTCGCGCCGGCCAGCGCCTGCTCCAGCGTCGGATGAGTGGCCGGCAGCCGATGCAGGCCAGTGACTTGCAGGACGCGGATGACGCGCTGGTGCGGGGCGGCCAGGTGCAGGCTGCCGCCATGTTGCTCGGCGCGCTGGTGCGCCTCCAGCAGCACCCGCAGGCCGGAGCTGTCGATGAAAGTCAGAGCGGTCAGGCCCAGCACCAGCGGGCGGCGTCGGGGTGGACGGTGGTGACGTAGCAGGCGAGCGCGGCGGTGTTGGTGGCATCCAGTTCGCCGGCGATGCTGATCAGGGTGCCGCCGCCGGCTGTCCGGGAGCAGGGGCATCATGGCGTGCCGGCCGCCGAACGGATCGCCGGCGGGGTCGGGCAGGTGCTGGGGCATGCGAAGTGCCGCCTCTCGATTGGCCCCGGCAGGAACGCGGCCTGCCCGCAGAAGGCGATAACTCTCAGGATGACACTCCGTAGCGGGTGGCGATCGCGGCGGCGCGGTTGCGCAGGGAGTTGCGCAACCACTGCGGGGCCAGGGCCTCCGCGTTCGTGGTGAGCTGCCACAGCGCCCATTCGGCGTGTCTCGGATCTTGGAAGGTCACCTCCAGCCGCAGCCAGCCGTCTGAGTCGGCTTCTTCGGCGCGGACGGCCAGCACGGTGCCCACCAGGTCCTCCCGCCGCGTCGGGTCCACCCGTACCAGCACGGTGACTTGGTCGCCGCCGGTCCGAAACTGCGTGCTGCGTTCCTGCCAGGCCCGGTCCAGATCGACCCGGTCTGGTCGCTGTGCGGGTTCGGCGAGTTCCTTGGCGGCCAAGACCCGGGACAGCCGGTAGGTGCGGTCCGCGCCAGACCTGGTGGCCAACAAGTAGCCCCGGTCGCGTACGGTGACCAGGCCGATCGGGTCCACCGTGCGCCATTTCGGCGTCTGGTCCACAGCCGCGTAGTGGATGCGCAGCTTGTGTCCGGCGAACACCGCGCGCAGGACCTCGGCCGCTATGGCGTCAGGCACCTCCTCAGCGACCAGCCGACGCGAGAGGAGGTCGGCCTCCGGGTCGATGAGCAACCGCTCGGCCGCGCCGGCCGCGGTGTCCCGATAGCTTTCGGGTAGCGCGTCAACCACCTTGAGCATCGCCGAAGCGAGCGCCGAGCCGAGGCCGAATGCCTGCGCGCCGCGCCGCGATCCGGCGACCAGCAGGGCAAGGGCCTCGTCGTGGTTCAGTCCGGTGAGCTCGGTCCGGAAACCGGGCAACAACGCGAAACCGCCGTGCCGGCCGCGTTCGGCGTAGACCGGGACGCCGGCCGCGGACAGCGCCTCGATGTCGCGCAGCACGGTGCGGGTGGATACCTCCAGCTCGCGGGCCAGCGCGGCCGCGGACAGCCGACCGTGCTGCCGCAGCAGCAGCACCAGCGAGACCAACCGGTCGGCGCGCATACGAAAAACCCTACAGGGATACACGACACAAGATGTCGTGATTTGCCGGGAGGCTTATCAACACGACGTCAAAGACGGTGGCTACCGAGCCGCTGGACGTACGTAATGTCGACGAATCGAATGGAGCTGATATGGCAGTGGAGCGAACGGCGGTCAACCCGTGGCCGTGGTCGGTGGAGCTGGGCTACAACCAGGGTGAGATCGTCTCCGGGCACACCCGGACCCTGTACTGCTCCGGGCAGACCGCGATGAGCGGCGACGGCAAGCCCCAGCATGCCGATGACATGGCGGCGCAGTTGGCGCTGAGCCTCGACAACCTGGAGGCCGTGCTCGGCGAGGCCGCCATGTCCCTCGCCAACCTCGTCCGGCTCAACGTCTACACCACCGACGTCGATCTGCTTTTCCAGCACTACGGCGTGCTGGCGTCGCGGTTGGGCGCCGCCGGGGTGGCACCGTCCACCACGATGCTCGGGGTGACACGGCTGGCGATCCCCGACCTGATGGTCGAGCTTGAGGGAACCGCCGTCGCGTGATGTGACCTCGCCGCCTCCGGCAGGGCTGCCGGAGGCGGCACGAGTAGTAGGCAGGTAGGTGATTTCCGGTGCTCAGGATGGTGACAATCGGCGTCTATGGCTTCGGCGGCGAGTCCTTCCTGCAACGACTGCGGCATGCGGACGTTCGTCTGCTGCTCGACGTACGCCAGCGCCGCTGTGTCCGCGGACCCGAGTACGCCTGGGCGAACTCACGCCGGCTGCAGGCGGCCCTCGCCCATGCTCGGATCGCCTACGAGCACCACCCCGAGCTCGCCCCAACCACCGAGTTACGCCAGCTCCAGTACGCCGAGGATGACCGCCAAGGGGTCGGCAAGCGCTCGCGCCGCGAACTCGCTGCCGAGTACACCCGCCGCTACATCACCGAGATCCTCGACCGCGCCGACCTCACGCCGATCGTGTCGGAACTGCCGAGCAGTGGGACCGCAGCGCTGCTCTGTGTCGAGCGCGACCCTGAGGCCTGCCACCGCTCGTTGATCGCCCAGCGGCTGACCGAGCAGCACCGCGTCACGATCGAGCACCTGCGTCCGTTGTGACGCGTGAATTCCTAAGCCTGCAGGCCGACGTCGACCGCCCCAGAGCTTCCACCTGGGAGGCGGCACGTCCCACCCGTTCGACACCGACTGGAAGACCTGGGACGTCCTCTTCAAGATCGTCGAATTGGAGATCGGCGCATAAGCACGCGGCTCAAGATGCGCGCGGCGGTACTCAGCGCGCCAGCAGGTCGTCCAGTTCGGCCGCGAAGAGCTGGGCGGGGTCGAATCGCATGCCGGTGAAGTGGCCGGCGAGTTCCAGGGACAGGACACCGTGCAGCCGGGTCCAGAAGCTCAGGGCCCGGTGCAGGACCGCGGGCGGGGCGGGGTGGCCGGCTGCCCAGTCGCGGTGGTCTGCCAGGTGTGCGTCGAACGGCGTTGCGGGACTGTCCGATGGCAGCGCCGTACAGGCGTCGAGCAGGATCGCCATGGTCTCGGATGAGATGAGCGTGATGTCGTCGGGCGCGTGGTAGCCGGGGACGGGGGTGCCGTAGATGAGGAGGTATCGCTGGGGGTCCTCCAGCGCCCAGGCGCGCAGGGTGTGCGCTAGCGCGGCCAGGTCGGCGCCTGTGGTGGAAGCCGAGCGGAGAGTGTCGGCGAGGCTTCGGTAGGCATCCCTGATGAGTTCGGTGATCAGCTCGTCGCGGCCGGCGTAGTAGCGGTAGAGCGCGGGTCCGCTCATGCCCATCTGCTTGGCGATCGCATTGAGGGAGAGTGCGGACGCTCCCGTCGTGGCGATCTGCTCCCACGCGTGTTCCTTGATCTCCGCACGCACCTGAGCGCGGTAGCGCTCGCGGGGGGTCTTCGTCTTCGTCTCCGTCATGACTTGCCGCCTTCCCCGCCCATGAAGCTACATCGTGAAGATTTGGTTAGAGGGTATCACGAACCCTATTGACACTCCCGGCTCCGGATAGTTATAACTTCTAACGTAAGCGTAAGGATATAGCGATCGGCACGGGTTCACCGCCGCGCACCCGGCAGATGAAGGGAAACGCCATGACCGCCGCCTCCAAGCCACTCGTTCACACCGGCCGGCGCACTCCGCGGGCGGTGACCATCTCCTCCTGGGCGGTCCCCGTGATGGTGCTCGGCCAGTTCGCCCTGCTGGCGATCGTCCCGGTCGCGATCGCGCTGGTCGGCGCGCTCCGCCATGCCCGCGACCGGACGGTTCGTTGGGCGGCCGCGCTTCTCGCCGTCACGTACGCGATTCCGCTCGTCGTGTGGCTGACGCGGCCCGACGCTGCGCCGAGCCTATCCAAGGACATTCACCCCGCCTTCGTCGGATTGATCGTCGCCACGTTCGCCGTACTCATCGTGGCCATCCTGCGAGACCACCGGCGCTGAAGAAGCGCACCCGCCCCGGGGCGGGACCCCGTTCGCTCCCGCTCACCCGACGAAAGGAACACCATGTTCAGCAACAACCCGCTGCACACACGAACCGTCCGCCCCCTGACCAGGACGCGCATCACCACGCTCACGATCTCGCTGACCGTCGCCGCCGTCCTCGCGGGCAACGTCCCGGCCGCACAGGCCGCCACCGCGCAGCCCCGGGCCACCCACCACGGCGGGAGTCTTCAATGCCGCGGGGACGGCGTCGACCCCACCGCCAAGATCCGGTACCGGGCCGAGACCTTGATCAATGCGCCGCTGAGCACCATCTGGAAACTGCAGACCGACGTGGAACGCTGGCCGTCGTGGCAGAAGCCCGTCACCAGCATGAAGCGCCTGGATCCGGGCCCGCTCCGCAAGAACTCGCGGTTCCGGTGGACTACCCCGGTGCCCGCCACTCCCATCAGCCCGCCCACCGTGCTGGTCATCACCTCCACCGTCCGGCAACTCCAGCACCACAAGTGCATCCGCTGGACCGGGCCCGCGATCGGCAAGGGACTACGCATCGACCGTGGCGTCCATGTCTGGACCTTCACCCAGGTCAAGGGCGGTGTCCTGGTACGCACCGAGGAGACCCATGCCGGCGACCAGATCGAAACAAACGTGCCCCTCGCCACCGACTTCCTCGGAAAAGGTCTCGAGGCCTGGCTGCACGACCTGAAGGCCACCGCCGAAGCCCGCACCGGCGACCAGCCCCGCACCCACCGCTGACACACGACAACCACGGTCCGGGAATATGCCGCAGGTATCTCGCCCGGGCCCCGAAGCACGTATCACCAAGAAGGGCCTTACCTCTCACCCGCAGGTCTGAGGCAGGGCCCTCACTCATGGCGCGGTTGATGTGCGCGTGCGGGAAGGGTGACAAACGGGCAACGTCCTCCTCTCGCACGGACAGTCAGCTCCGGCAAGTCGGCTGCCACATCTTGCCGGGCTGTTTCGTCTGAGGAGGTCATAGCCGCGCGGCGTGGCCACCGCAGCCGGGCCTGTTTATGGGTGGCGGGTCTTTAGTCCATTTTAAATGATCTTGAGCTTCGGCCATCGCCTTTACAGTGTAGATTTATTAGATCACGCCGACGTGTTCCGCGAGGACACTCGAACCACGACCCGCTGAGAGTCCTCGCGACCGGTAAGCCGGCGCGGAGGTCCCTCGGTGTGGTCACCGCGGAATCGTCCTGGGCCCGTGCGCCGATACATCCGCCAGCTTCGCCATGCCCATGCCACCGAACTCATCAACGCCGGCGTCCCCATCGAAGTCGTCCGCCTCGGCCACGCCTCCACCGGGACCACCAAGCTGTACACCCTCCTCGCCGACAACGTCGCCGACGCCGAGACCCGCGCCGCCCGCCGACGCCGCGACCGCGTAAACCGCTGATCAGCCCGCAATCCCAGGGCACCACCAGCATCAAGCTCCGTAGCGGTATCCGGGTTCCGCCTGCGTAAGCGGAGACTCGGGTGGTGGTCTGCAGGTCGTCGACGAAACCGGCGCGGTGGGCTGATCTGCCGAGCGACCTTGTGAGGCAGCGGGGACTCAGCGACGTGGGTCCGGACCCTCGGTGATGCCCCAGGTCTCCGCGAGCCGGCCGTTGTCGATGCGGAAGATCTCGATGAGCATGGGCCGGACGTCGCTGCCCTGGGCTGCCATCCCCTCGACGGACGAGCGTACGGCGACCTTGTCGCCGTCGATCAGGATGTCGTCGGCGAGAACGCGCATGGCCGGGAACTGGGCGACGACCTGGCGCCAGGCCTCCTTGCCCGCTTCGAACCCGGTGGCACCGAGCGGGTGGTTGAGGAAGTCGGGGGTGAACAGGTCGGCTGCCTGGTCGAACTGCCGGGTGTTGAAGCATTCCTGCATCCGCAGCACCAAGGCGCCGGCTTCCTCGCGTGTGGTCATCGGAGTGACCTCCTCGTGCTCGGTGGGACTGGTCATGGTGAGACGACGCGTTCATATAAACGGGGCGACGCCCCGCTTATATGAGGCAGCATACGGGGCGTCGCCCCGGTTAAGCTAGGGGTGAGATGTCCAGACGAACGCCTGAACACCCTTCAGCCGAGCCACCGACGACTCCCGGGAACGACCGGGAGCTACGGGCCGACGCACGCCGCAATCGTGAGCAGGTACTGCGGACCGCGCAGCACCTGTTCGCCTCACAAGGCCTCGGCATCTCGCTCGACGAGATCGCCCGCCGCGCGGGTGTCGGTCCCGGCACCGTCCACCGGCACTTCCCCACCAAGGAAGCGCTGTACCTCGCCGTCTCGATCGACCAGATCAGACAGCTGGTAACAGAGGGAGAGGCGCTCACCGGCACCGACGATCCGGCCGCCCTGTTCACGCTGCTGTCCCGGATGATGGCCTCGGGCGCGGAGAACGCAGCGGTGAAGAGCGCACTCACGGCCGCCGAGTTCGACCTGCGCGATGCCGCTCCGGACGCCGCAGCAGACCTCACGCACCAGGTCGCACGCCTGCTCGATCGCGCCCATCGCGCCGGCGTCGTACGCCACGACGTCACAGTCGACGAGGTGATGGCAATCGTCGCCGGCACCTTCGCCGCGATCCGCCACGCCGACGCGGACACCAGCCGCGAACGCTCCGCACACATCGCCCAGATCATCCTCGACGGGCTACAGCCCCAGCCCCGATAGCAAGGCCCCGAGACATCCAGCGGACCCTCGCCCCGACCACCGCTCCACCCGTCACCAGGCCAAGGACCTCCACCCCGACGACGTCGCCAACGCCAGATCCGCGCTGCCCGACGCCGCCGCGGTCTCCTCCAGGTCCGTGTCTGCGGATGCCTGGATCACAGTACTCATCAGGTGTGTCCTCCTTGACCAGGAGTTACACCGTTTTTTCTACAGTCCCGGCATGCCGGGTAGCGGCGGTCAAGAAGCAACTCGAAGCTGCACCGTGACCGGACCACGGACCACATCGGAGCCACTCGTCTAGGGAGCATCGGCGCCCGCCGGCACGACCGTGCTCACCATGCTGCGGAGCCCGTCGCGCCAACTGATGCTGGAAATGGGGCCTCCGACGAGCTCACGGAGCTTGCCGACGTCGGGGCACATGCCTTTGATCGCCATCTCGGTGGTGAAGAACGTGACCTTCCTGCCGACCAGCTGGGCGAGGTAGCCGCTCCACTCGGTGATGCCGACCGGTTCGTCGCCGCCCCAGTTGACGATGACGGGAGGGTTGTCCGCCGCGCCGAGCAGCGCGGGCAGCGTGCGCACCATGTCATCGACGTGAATGGGGGCGAAAACGTCAGGGAAGTCCGGATACACCCCGACCGGCTCGTTCTTGAGGATGTTCATCAGATGGACCCACGGAAAACCCATGGTGTCGCTGTAGGGGACGTTCAGCCGGGCGATGGTCGTGGGGATACCGAACAGCCGCGCACAGGTGCACACGACCGCCTCACCGGCGATCTTCGAGACGCTGTAGGTCGGGTAGACCGCGCGCATGTAGTCACCGAGAGGATGGTCCTCGCACCGCGGCTCCGGGTGTGCCTCGTACACAACGGTCGACGAGCAGTGCAGGAACGACTCGACGCCCCGATAGTGCGACATGAGCAGTCCGGCCGCCTCGGCGTTGTTCCGGAAGGCCCGCTCGAAGTCCGGCTCCGCGAAGATGTCCGCCGCGAAATGCAGCACATGGTCGACCTCGGGCAGGTCCGACAGGTCGTCCGGACCGACGGCCCCGAGGTCGGCGACGATCGGCCGCACGCCGCGGGCTTCGAGTTCGTTCTTCGCGCCCGGATCGGTGAAGCGCGCCAGGCCCCATACCTCGTTGTCGGGAGCGAGGGCAGCCGCGAACGCGGATCCGATCGATCCACTGGCACCGGTGACGAGGATCCTCTTCCCGCTGATCACTGTGTCTCCATGACGGTTCGGGTATCTGCCGGGACCGGCGCGGAACGGCGGATGAGCAGGGCGACGACGCCGCCTGCGGCGATGGTCAGGCCGAGGGCCAGATAGGCGCCGTCGAAACCGTCCGGGCTGTAGATCGGCCGGCCCTGCACGATCCGGCCGATGTTGGAGTTCAGCACCACGAACACGACCGACGTGATGATCGATGCGATGAGGGTGCGGCTGACCTCCACGATGCTTGAGCTGATCACCTGCCGCTCCGGGGGAACCGACTCGATGACCAGGTTCGGGATCGCCGCGGCACCGATGCCCAGCCCGAGGCTCGCGACCGCTGTCGCGCCGAGAAGCAGGCCATAGTCGCCCTTGTAGAGGGCCGAACCGATCACGCCGACGACCATCAGTACCGCCGAGACGATGAGGTGCAGCCGGGCGCCGCGCCGGGCGGTCACTCCCACGATCAGGCCGCCGGCCACCAGGCCGACTCCTGAGATGACACCGAAGATCGCGTACTGGGTCGCGGTCAGTCCGAAGCCGTAGCCACCGCCCAACTCCCGCGGCGTCATCGTCAGCATCGGCAGCACCAGCCCCACCGACGCGCCCGCGCCGTAGACCAGCCCGCCCGCGCCCACGATCGGCAGCAGGCTGCGGCTGCCCAGGAGCCGGAGATCGATCAGCGGCTGCGACGTGCGGGTGGCCTGGACGATCCAGCCGGCGAGGAGGGCCAGGCCGGCCAGGACCAGGACAAGCACCGAGGTGCTGAGGAACCCGATCTCCGGGGCGAAGCTCACCCCCAGCAGCACGGCCGCGACGCCGAATCCGAGCAGGGCGGCGCCGACGAAGTCGGGCTTGGATTCCGGGGCACGGACGGATGTCTGGGGGATCGCGATGACCGCGAGCGTCAGCAGGACGGCGGTCAGGACGGCCAGGAACCAGAAGACTCCGGCGACTCCGTAGCCGTCGATCAGCCAACCTGCGAGGAATGGCTGGCCGATCACGACCAGTCCCGTGCCGGTCACGGTTACCGACACGGCGAAGGTGACCAGCCGTGGTGGGAAGAGGTCACGGATCAACGAGTAGCAGAGGAAGGCCAACGCGAACGAGGCGCCCTGCAGGACTCGGCCGATGATGAACACCCAGAACGTCGGCGCCACGGCGGAGAGCACCGAGCCTGCGATCGTGAGAGCAAGCACCCAGAGCAGCAGCTTCTTCTTGCCCGCGAGGTCGGCGAGTTTGCCGATCAGCGGCATCGACACGGCGGCGGCGAGGAATGACGCGGTCATCGCCCAGCTGCTCTGGGTGGTCTGATACTCCGCGCTGATCGCCGGTAGTGCGGTTGCGACCAGGCTCGCGGAAACCGGGATGACCTCGGAGACGAGGACGAGGACCGACAGCCTGCCGACCCAGCGAACGGACCAGCGCTCGTCAGCCGCGCCCCCAGGCGTGAGCGTCCCTGTCGTATTCATCGTTGAATCTCCAAGAAGTGCGGAAAGGGGGGTGGAGAAGCTCAGCCAGAGGCGACCGCCCGGCCCGCGCGCCTGCCGAAGAAGGTCGAGTCGCCGAGCGAGGTGCCGCTGCAGTATCCCCAGGCGGGGATGCCGCTGGTGGTACGTCCCGCGGCGTACAGGCCGGGGACCGGGTCACCGTCGAGCGAGAGGACCTCGCCGTGAACCGACGTGTACAGGCCGCCGGTGGTGAAGATCGAGAACATCGCGTTCCGGAGGTCGAGCACCCCGTACGGCGGCTTGAGCGGCCTGAGCCACCGGGCCGACTTGTGGCAGACCGGATCCTCGCCCTTCTCGGCGGCTGCGTTGTACAGCCCGACCGTGGCGGTCAGCGCCCCTGGCGCCAGCCCCATCTCGGTCTCCAACTCGGCGAGGTCGTCCGAGACCCAGGTCGGCTCGACCACGTACCCGGACGCCTGCTGCGTCTCCTCATTGGCTGTGTCGTCGTAGAGCAGGAATATCTGCCGGTCCTGACGGAACAGCGAGGCCTGCCCGACCCGACCCGGGTAGCCGTCCTCGTTGATGAACCGGTTTCCATGCCGGTCGAGCAGCAGCGACCGGTGGAGCAGCGCCGGGTCGGCGGGGAAGGCCGTCTGACCGGCTTCCATGTGCCGGACCGCCGCGCCGACCGCCTGGCCCATCCGGATGGCGGAACCGTCGTCGCCGTCGGTGCCGGTGAGGTGGTTGCCGAGCAGCCTCGGGGAGTGCTGGGCGAGCATCGCCTCGTTCGCTCCGAACCCGCCCGCCGAGAGCACCAGCCCGCGCCGTGCCTTCAGGAACGACCGCTCGCCGAACGTCACCACCTCCGCCCCGACCACCCGGTCCCCGTCGACGACCAGGCGCCCTACCCGGGTGTTGTAGTGCGTGTGCACACCCGCGTCCGCCGCGGTGTCCGCGAGGTGCTTCATCAGCACCCAGCCGGCTGACTGCTCCCCCGGCTTCTTGTTGGTCATGGCCGGAACGTGGCCCCGTGGGGCGGGCGCCGCGATGTCCGCGAACGGGTAGGCGTTCTCTCCACCGGTGAACATCAGCCCGTACCCGCTCGGGGCCTCCCACGACGGCTCGGTCCACAACCTCGGCTCGAACGGCACACCGCACCGCACCAGCCAATCGAAATGCTCAAGGCTGTTCTCGCAGTACACGGCCAGCTTGGCCTCATCCGGGTCCGGACCGGTGGCCGCTCTGAGGAAAGCGAACATCGCCTCCACGGTGTCCTCGACGCCGCAGGCCCGCTGAATCGGCGTCCCGCCCCCCAGGTAGATGGACCCACCCGCCATAGCGGTGGCGCCACCCCAGCCACCGGCCGCATCGACCGCGTGGACATCGGCGCCGCCGGCCGCCGCCTCGATCGAGGCACTCGCACCGGCCGCCCCGAAACCGACAATAAGAACATCCGTCTCGAAAGCCCAGTCTCCGACCTCGGATGCCTGGAGGGGAGCCACCGAACTCACACCACCACCGCCTCGGCGGCAGGGAGCACAAGATCCATGATCAGCAAGCTCGACACTCCTTCTGGATGAGGTTGCGTTGTGCGAGGAACAGTACAAAGCAGTGGCGGTGGCACAGATGCGGATCCCGGTGAGTGGGAGGCGAGATTCGAGACCACCGCGGTCGTCCAGCCTGTCCCCCACAGCGGAAGGCTGAGCACACCGGAACCGGGGCGGCCGTTGATGTCGATGGCTCGGCCTCCGGACCGATCGTGCCGAGCGAGAGGTCAGCGGAGCTCACGGGCCACCGTCCAGCCGACGCCCTTGGTCCGTGCCGGAAGCGCTCCTGCGACGCCGACGCCGCGTCAGGTGTCGTCGAGCCCCTCATGAGCTCTCCCGGTGAGTGGGAGGAGCGGTGGCCGCTTTCTCAGCGGAGTACCTAGCATCACGCCCCAGCGGCGACCGAGCGTCGCATCCGTGGGCGTCCCCGCGGGGTTCCTCATCGAAGAGAAGGCGGAAATCACCGATGACGACAGTCGAGATCGCACCGAAGGTGAGCCGTGGCACCTACGAGTTGACCTATCGCGAGGCCGGCACCGGACCCGTGGTGGTCATGCTGCACGGTTCGGGCCCCGGTGTCTCCGGCATGTCGAACTTCGCCGCCAATCTGGCACCTCTGGCCGAGACGTTTCGGACGATCGTCATTGACATGCCCGGTTTCGGTGACAGCCCCGAGGTGCCCTATACCCGCCCGTATCCGGAGCACGCGGCCGACGCCGTCGTCTCCCTGCTCGACGACCTGGGCATCGCCAAGGCCCACCTGGTCGGCAACTCGATGGGGGGCTTCGTCGCACTGGAGACCGCGTTCGCCTACCCCGACCGGGTCGATCGGATGCTCATGATGGGCCCCGGCGGGATCGCGGCTGAGATCTTCGCCCCGCCGATGTCGGAAGGGGCTCGACGGCTGTTCGATTTCGTCGCCTCTCCCTCCCCGGTCGCCATGCGGGCGTGGGTGGACACCATGGTCTCCGACCCGGCCGGCGTGTCCGACGAGTTGATCCGGGAACGCACCGACCGCGCACTCGCGCCCGGCGCGATCGACCGGATGCGCAACATCTTCGGCAGCCTCACCATCCCGTCCGTCCACGGTCCGATGTGGACGCGAACCGGGCAGATCCACCACCGCACGCTTGTCACCTGGGGCCGTGACGATCGGATGCTGCCGCTGGAGGGAGCCTTCTTCGCCACCCGGCGCATGCCCAACGCCGACCTGCACATCTTCTCCAACTGTGGCCACTGGGCCCAGGTGGAGCGCAAGGCGGCGTTCGAGGCGCTGGTCCGCGACTTCTTCACCGCAGCCTGATCCGACCACACCCCGCACCACACGCAGAAGCAGGGACCCACCATGTACCCAACACACCCCGTCCTGGACGCCATCGCCGACTTCTCCGACGAGCTGCGCCGCCTCGAAACCGAGTCGTCCGAGCTGCGCAGGCTCTCACCCGAGGTGGTGAAGAAGTTCCGCGAGATCGGCGTCATGCGGATCATCCAGCCTGCCCGCCACGGCGGCTACGAGGCCGACCCCCGCGTGTTCAACGAGGCGATGTACGCGATCTCGCGTGCCTCCGGTTCGGCCGGCTGGGTCACCGGCGTCGTCGGAGTGCACTCCTGGCACATCGGCCTGTTCCCCGACAAGGCGCAGAAGGAGGTGTTCGGCGCGGACCCGGACACCTGGATCAGCTCCTCCTACGGCCCGGCCGGCACGGCGAAACAGGTGCCGGGCGGGCACGTGCTGACCGGCCGCTGGAGCTTCTCGTCGGGCAGCGACTACTGCGACTGGGTCTTCGTCGGCGGCCTCGTCACCGATGACACGGGCGGCCCGCCCGAGTACCGGCATTTCCTCCTGCCGCGCTCCGACTACGAGATCGTCGATGTCTGGCACGCGTCCGGGCTCGTCGGCACCGGCAGCAACGACATCGTCGTGACCGAGCAGTTCGTGCCGGAGCACCGCTCGCTCAACGTGTCGGACACCCTTGAGCGCAACGTCCCGGGCAAGGAGGTCAACACGGGCGCGCTGTTCAACCTGCCGTGGTTCGGAGTACTGCTGAACTCGGTAGTGGTACCACTGATCGGCATCGCCTCATCCGCGCTGGACGAGGCGTTGCGGGTGCACCGCGACAAGTTCGCGGCCAACCCGAGAATGATGCCCGGTGATCTCACGCTGACGCGGTTCGCGGAAGCCTCCGGCGAGATCGACCTCGCTCGGGACATGCTGCTGCGCAACCTCGGTGACCTCTACGAGACCGCTCTCCGGGGCGAGGACCCGACACCCGCACAGCGCATGCGCGGCAAGCGCGACCACATGATCGCGGTCGGAATGGCCGTCGCGGCCGCCGACAAGGCCTACCAGAGCGGCGGGCCGCGGTCGATCAAGACCACCAGCCTGATTCAGCAGCTCTGGCGCGACGTGCACGCCGGCGAGCACCACGCCATGAACCTGCCCGACGGGACATATCCCGTCTACGGCCGCTACCTGGTCGAAGGCGACGCGCTGTTGCCGAGCATTCCCGGTGCCTACTGATCCGAGCACGTCCTACCTGAAAGGGATCCCACCACAATGCCCATCCATTCACTCGGCTACCTCCGCATCAACGTCACCGACGTCCAGAAATGGCGCAGGTTCGCGGGTGAGTTCCTGGCCCTCCAGGAGGTCTCCGGCCCGACCGAGGGCGCACTTCACTACCGCATCGACGATTTCCAGCACCGGCTCGCCCTGATCCCCGCCGAGAGTCCGGGCCTGCAGGCCGCCGGTTTCCAGGTCACCCACGCCCGGGACCTTGAGGCCGCGATCCAGAAGCTGGAGACGGCCGGCGTCACCGTCACCCGCGGCGGCAAGGAGGACTGCGAGGCCCGCCGGGTGAGCGGCTTCGCCGCCTTCACCGACCCGAGCGGCAACCCGATCGAGCTCTTCCACGGACCGAGGTTCGATCACTCCGAGGTGCGGACCCCCGGCGTGTCGAGGTTCGTGACCGGTGACCTGGGGATGGGGCACATCATCCTCAACGTCACCGACGTCGAGGCCGCCTACGCCTTCTACGTGGACCTGCTGGGCTTCACCGAGCGCAACACCACCGAGACACCCGCCGGCATGCTGTACTTCCTGGGGTGCAACGCCCGCCAGCACACGCTCGGGCTCGCGCCCTCATCCGGTCCCGGCCTGCTCCACTTCATGTTCGAGGGCGGCAGCCTCGACGACGTGGGCCGGGCGCTCGACCGCGCGTACACCCTCGGGGTCCCGATGATGCAGTCGTTGGGCCGGCACACGAACGATCACATGGTGTCGTTCTACGTCTGGTCCCCTGACCTGCACGCCGTCGAGTTCGGCTATGACGGTGACCGGGTCGATATCGACGCCCCCAGCTACGACATCACGGAAGGCGCGTTCTGGGGGCACCGCTTCACTCCACCGCCCGCGCCTTCGGCCTGATCGGGTCGACCGGCGGCGGCCGAACCCCCGGTCGCCGCCGACGCCTGCTTCCCACTCCCCCGACGCACGTACCTCGCACCGCTGGGCGCGGGCGTGTCGAGCACACACCCGCTCGTCGCGGTACGCCGTAAGTGCGCCCTCGGCGACGTCTTCGGTCGGCGGGCTGATCGTGGACAAGAAGTTCGGCGAGATGCGCCGCGAGGACGGCACCACGATCCGCGGCCTGTACGCCGCCGACCGCGATGCCGTCGGAATCTGCTCGCTCTGCTACGTCGGCGGGCTTTCTCTCGCCGACTGCGTCTTCATCGCCGCGACGGCAGCCGACTGTCTGGATCCATGACGCTTTCGAGGCGGTTCGGATCCCTGCCTGGGGCGCGCCCGCCGGACGGACGCGTGGTCAGCTCCAGTCCCACTTGTGACCCCAGTAGCTGTCGGCGGTGATCTCCTCGGCGGTGTAGGAGGTCTCGTCGACGAGCATCCCCTCGCAGCCGACCTCGAGGTCCCAGCGGCCGGGGGTGCGCACGTAGAAGGAGACCATCTTGTCGTTGGTGTGCCGGCCCAGCGTCGAGGAGATGTGGTAGCCGCCCGCCGTGACGCGGTCGAGGGCCTGGCCGACCTCGTCGAGGGTCTCGCACTCGACCATGATGTGCACCAGCGCCGGCGCCTTGAGGTCCGGGGTCGGCATGATCGCCAGGCTGTGGTGCCGGGCGTTGACACCCATGAACCGCAGCCGGACCGGGCCGTACTCGGGCGGCGCCGGAAGGCGGAACGCCCCGCGGGGCAGGAAGCCGAGGGTCTCGGCGTAGAACCGGTGGTCGCCGTCCAGGTCGCTCACCGGCACCACCACGTGGCCCAGGCCAAGCCGCCCGGCGACGAAGCGGTTGCCGAACTTCGTCGCGATCGGGCTGTGGTCCAGCGCGGGACCGTGGAAGACCTCCAGCGGAGTTCCGCCCGGCGTCTGGAAGGCGATCCCCGCCTCGACCCGGCGGGTGTCGGCGTCCTCCAGCGACAGCGGCTTCGTCGCGATCCCGGCCGCCTCGACGGCCGACTGCACGCGCCGCAGCGCCAGGTGGTCGCGGACCTCCCAGCCGACGGCCTCCACCCGGTCCTCCTCACCGGGCAGCAGCACGATGCGGGCGTGCCGCTCGTCCATGCGCAGGTACAGCGCGTCGGATTCGGGGCCAGTGCCTTCGGCGAATCCGATCGTGTCGAGGGCGAACGCGCGCCACGCGTCCAGGTCCGTGGCCCGGACTCGCACGTAGCCCAGCGAGCTGATGTCGGTCATGCCATCTCTCCTGAATCGATCGAGGTGTTGGTCGAGATCGTCCGGCGCGGGGATCAGATCAGCATGCGCAGCGCGCCCTGCGGTTCGACCCCCATCTGGGTCAGTGCCGTCGCGTGGTAGGTGTTGCCGGGAATGTGGATGGCGTGCTGCAACCCGACGTGCGCGTCGCGCCAGAACCGCTGCATCGGGTTGTTGCGGCGCACCGCGTTGCCGCCGGACCGCGCGAAGATCTCGTCGACCGCCGACACCGCCCGCCACGCGCAGCGAACCTGGTTGCGCCGGACCAGGGCCCGATCCGCGAAAGTGATCGGCTTTCCGGAGTCGGCGAGGTCGTAGAGCCGGCTGATGCCGTCGAGCAGTTGCAGCCGCGCGGCCTCGATCTCGGACGCGGCCTCGGAGATCGCGTACAGCGTGTACGGGTCGTCCTTCACCTTCGTGCCGGAGGCCGTCACCCGGTCCCGCTGGTAGTCCAGGTGCGTGGCGAGCGCGCCCTCGCAGATACCGATCACCGCCGAGGTGATGCCCAGGGGGAACATCGACCAGAACGGCAGCCGGTACACCGTCTCGGTCCGGCCGGCCCGCTCGGCCGCGAGCTCGCCCTCGGCGACCTCCGCGGCGTCGATCGTCCGGTAGGCGGGAATGAACGCGCCGTCGACGATGACGTCCTTGCTCCCGGTCCCGCGCAGCCCGATGACGTCCCAGGAGTCCTCGACGATCGTGTAGTCGGAGCGGGGCAGCACCACGTGCAGTCCCTTCATCGGCTGCGCGGGCTTGCCCTCGGCGTCTCCGAGCAGCGCGCCGAGGAAGATCCAGTCGCAGTGGTCGGTGCCCGAGGAGAACTGCCAGTGGCCCCTGAGGATGTACCCGCCGTCGGTCGGCGTCGCCACCCCGCTGGGCATGTACGGCGAGGCGATCCACGTGTTCGGATCGGAGCCCCACACCTCCTCCTGCAGCCTGCGGTCGCACAACGCCATCTCCCACGGGTGCACTCCACCGACCCCGCACACCCAGCCCGTCGAGCCGCACGCCTTCGCCACCGCCATCACCGCCTCGGCGAAGTCCCGGGGATGCGCCGCGTATCCCCCGAAGTCGGCCGGCTGCAGCAGCCGCATCACTCCGGCCTCGCGGATCAGCTTCACGCTCTCGTCGGACAGCTTGCCCAGGCGCTCGGTCTCGTCCGCGACCGCGGCCAGCCGACCGGCGAGCTCCTCTACTCGGGAAACAACTTCATGCGCCATCAAGGCACCTCCGGACTGAATCTGAGAGGGTCGCAACCCGCCGTTTCTGCGGCGGCTCGCTGACGCTAAGCCGCTTTCGACCACCGGGTCACGGCATATCCCGCTGGCCGGGACTGCGCGAGGGGGTACGGCGGGCGGGCCCGTCGTCCGCGGCGGGAATGTGTCGGCGCGCACCGCACGGCGTCGGGAAAAGCGGAGATCAGCCGCCGCACCGATGCGGGCGGCGGCCGTGGGCGAGTGGTGGCCCGGGCAGCGCCGGCGGCCAGGTTCCGCTCACCGGGACGTGGCGGCGGAAGGGTTCTGGGCGCGGTGACGGGCGGCGGGAACCGGCCCGGTCACCGATTTCCGGAGTACGGTGCCAGGAGCAGTCGCGCGCCCAGCCGGATGTCGGCCTCCGCCCTCGACAGGGTCGTCTGGCCCCCGAGGGTCGAGACCAGCGCGCCCCACCAGCAGTGCGTGAGCAGCCGCACCACGCTCAGATCCTGCCTGTTCGGCTCCTCTGCCCCGATGATGCGCAGCAGAATGCGGCCGAGCTCGGACTCCGTCGGTTCGACCTCGTCCATCGTTGCCGCGACATATGTGGCGCTGGTGGCCTGGAACATCGTGGCGGCCAGTATCGGCCGCAGCAGCAGATGGCGGCTCAGCCCCACCAGGAGGTCGGTGACCTGGTCGACGAGGTCCTCGTCCTCACCGGGCCGCCGACTTTCGTCGAAGGCGCTGATCTCCGCCTGGAAGACCGCGGTGAACAGCGCGTTCTTGGAAGGGAAGTACCGATAAAGGGTCGCGATCGCCACGTCGGCGTCCTTGGCGACCTCGTGCATCTGCACCACGTCGATTCTCTTGCGGGCGCCGAGCGCGGCCGCGGCGTCCAGAATGCGCTTGTGCCGGGCGATCTGGCTCTTCGAGGTCGGTGACGCCGGAGCCCGTGCTTCGGCGATTCTCGCCACGAATCCCCCTTGTCTGGTCTGTCCACTGCCGAGCGAACCGTGTGCGGGTACCGATCTCAGGATATCGGCCGCCCAACGGACATAGGCTCCACCGCGTCATCGGAGTGGAGCCCATGTCTTCAACGTCCCTTGTGCCGAGTGGTCGGCGGGGGCGGCCTCGTCAGCCGTCTCAGAGGTCGGGAACCGGGATGGCCCCGAGGCGGACGGAGTTCTCGATGCTGTCGCGCAGTCGCGTGCAGGTCGGAATGAGACCCCGGTCGGCATGCCGATTCAACTCGACGCACTGCTCGGTTTCGGTGGTCCACTGGACGAGCGTGTGCGCCAGGCTGTGCTTCTTGACCAGGACGCACGAACCGCAGCTGCTGCAGGACACGGGGCGCACGGAATATCTCCTCGGTTGCGATCACTGACGTTCTTGACGGTGGTGGCGCATCGTCGTGAGGCGCCACCACCGGTCCGTCCCGGCCGATCGGCCGGGACGGGCTAGGCCGGAGCCGAGGTGACGATCCGGCCGTTGGCGATGTTGTCGTCGACCTCCTTCTGCCAGAACTGGTTGGCCCGCTCGGTGTCGATCTCGAACTCGAACCGCTGGGTCATCTCCGGGGTGACGTCCTCGACGTCGACGTAGAACTGCTCGTACCAGCGGCGCAGCTGGTAGACCGGGCCGTCCTCCTCGCACAGCAGCGGATTGTCGATCTTGGCCTTGTTCTTCCAGATCTCCACATCCTGCAGGAAGCCCGTCTCCACGCCGGCCGCGAAGCCCGCCGCCATCGCCTGCGCCTCGTCGTCGGAGACGCCCTGGGGCTTCTTGACCATCGCGCCCCATTGGAGCACGAAGCTGGTCGGCGACACCGGGTAGTGGCAGTTGATCAGGACGGACTCGACCGTCTGTCCCCCCACGGTGTTCCACAGGTAGTCGATCATGTATGACGGGCCGTAGTACGCCGACTCCGAACGCCCGTCGGTCTTCTCACCGGAGTAGTTCGTGCCGAGCTGGACGTCGGGCCGGGCCCGGCTGTTCATGTCCTGCGCGGCGATGTGCCCTTCGAAGACGTTCTTGAAGTACGTCGGGAACGCGTAGTGGATGTAGAAGAAGTGGGCCATGTCGACCACGTTGTCGACGATCTCCCGGCAGTTGGAGCCCTCGATCTTGATCCGGTTCCACGTCCAGGAGGTCCACTCCGACGTGCCCACACCGGCGATCTCCGGGATCGTCACCTCCGGCGGGGGTGGGTTGCCCTGCGGGTCGTGCCAGACGTACAGCTGTGCGTTGCGCTCCAGGGCCAGCCACGTCCGGGTGCGTGCCCGCGGCGGCACCCGGCGGGCGTACGGGATGCTGGTGCACCGGCCGTTGCCCGCCCAGCGCCAGTCGTGGAAGGGACAGGCGATCGCGTCGCCCTTGACCTCCCCCTGGCTGAGGTCGCCGCCCATGTGAGGGCAGTAGGCGTTGAGGACGTTCAGCTTGCCGGTGCTGTCGGCGAACACCACCAGCTTGGTGCCGAATGCCTCGATCTTGTGCGGCTTGCCGTCCCTGAACTCGTTCGCCAGGCCCAGGCAGTGCCAGCCCCGGGCATAACGGGTCGGAGGTGGGGCCGCCTCGATCACTCGAATCTCGTCGTCACCGGCGGTGTGTAGCGACGTCATGAAGTCTCCCTTGCCGTCCAATGCGCCCGGGCCGAATCTTCCTGCCCGCGGGATCCTCATCATGCGAAGCCGACGATGTGCGACACCGCCCCTTTCCCACTGACCGGGACCTCGTTTCGCAAGTCACGGCAACGCGTTCCGCGAAACACCGCTCTCCGGTCTCCGGTCCCCCGTCGAGATCGAGCGGTGAGAAAGCCCGTCCCGCTCGCCGGGAGGACGAGTTGTGGGGCACCCAGGGCGCCGACACCGTGGGATCGACCGATGCGGGCGAGGGAAATCGCTCGATCCGGGCGAACGAAGGAGACCGAAGGCCGATATGACCACTCACCAGATCTTGACCGGGCCCGGCAGCGGGGATTCGACACGCGCTCCGGATCCGGCCCCCACCGTGGTGAAGCACCCGTTGCGGGTGGTCCTCGTCGTCGCCTTCGCGACCTTGGTGACCACGCTCAACCAGACGCTGGTCGTCCCGGTGCTGCCCGAACTGCCCGGCCGCCTGGGGGTCACGCCCTCCGTCGCCACCTGGCTGGTCACCGCGACGGTCATCGCCGGCGCGGTGTCGCACCCGGTGCTGGGCAGGCTGGGTGACCAGTTCGGGATGCGCAGGATGATGATCGTGGCGCTCGGCGCGATGATCCTCGGGTCCCTGATGTGCGTGATGAGCGACGACATCGGCGTCCTCATCGCCGGGCGGGCGCTCCAGGGGATCTCCAGCGCGACGATCCCGCTCGGGATGAGCCTGGTGGGGGTGGTCCTGGAGCCGAACCGCCGTGCCTCCGCCATCGCCTCCGTCAGCGCGATGATGGGGGTCGGCGGCGCGCTCGGGCTGCCGGCCGCCGGGCTGATCTCCCGGTTGTGGGGCTTCCACGGGTTGTTCGCCGTCTCGGCGTTCGCGGGTGTGGTCGCGGTGGCCGCCCTGCTGCTGGCGGTCCCGGCGCCGCCCCGGCGCGAGCGCGCGCAGCGGATCGACTTCCCCGGTGCGGTGCTGCTCACCTGCTTCATCGTCGCCCTGCTGGTCGGGCTCGACCGCGGCGGCGAGTGGGGCTGGACGAACACGCTGACCATCGCGTCCTTCCTCGTGGCGCTGGTGTCCGGGTGCCTGCTGACCCTGGTGGAGCTTCGCCGCCATGCTCCGCTCATCGACCTCAAGGCGGCGGTGAGCCGCTCCTCCGCCGCTATCAACGGAGGGTCGATCCTGATTGGTTTCGCGCTGTTCGCGAACTTCCTCGGGATCGTCGGACGCCTCCAGGCGCCGGTGTCGACCGGTTACGGGCACGGGCTGTCGGTGCTGATGACCGGTCTGTGTCTGCTGCCCGGAGGGCTGCTGTCGGCGGCGGTGGCGCCGCTGTCGGCCAGGCTGAGCGCGATCGTCACCCCTCGGGTGACGATCGCACTGGGCTGCGCGGTCTCCGCCACCGGGTTCGCGGCCCAGATCCCGCTGGGGCACGGATCGCTGTGGGTGCTCGTCTGCGTCATCGCCGTCGTCTCGGCCGGCAACTCCATGGTCCTGGCGAACCTGCCCGCGCTGATCCTTCAGGTCACGCCGGAGGCGAACATCGGCGTCACGAACGGGATCAACGCGCTGGCCCGCGCCGTCGGCATGTCGGTGAGCAGCGCGGTGTTCGGCATCGTCGCGACGATTCCGGCCGGCGCCGCGTTCGTGCCGCGCGGCTCCTACGACGCCTTCACCGCCGCCGGCGGGGCCACCACGCTGATCGCCCTTGTCCTGTTCCTCTTGCAGCGTCCCCGTCGCACCACCGCGGCCCGGTGAAAAGGGAGCGGCCGCTCCACCGATCCGGA
>NZ_JBSFWD010000073.1:0-36328 GCF_053592655.1 Streptosporangium sp. NPDC002607 | reverse complement strand
GAGGCGGTGTCCGTGAGCCGTTTCGTGCCCACCCTCGGGCGTGTCTGCTCCCACGGATTCCAGAGCGGCAGGCTGAGGAAGCACCCGCCGGTGGGGCTGCGATCTCGTGTTCAACGTAGCCATCAAAACGCACCTCCTTGAGCTGACGGCCAGGGCTGGTCAACGCGGGGCTTCAAAGCGCATTACTGCACCTCAAGCCCCCTCCCTCAGGAGGGGGTCGTTGACGGCCAGAGTCCGACGCTGGTACTGGCGGCGCCGGCGGGACGGCCACCGCGCACCCACACGGTCGCCGCGCCTCCCGCTCCCGCTTCCGCGAGCAGCCAGTGCACCTCACCCAGATGGTAGAGGGCTACCGCCGGGGCGCCGTGGACATTGTCCACGATCGGGGTGAGGCCGAGACACCTGGCGGCGGCTGCCATCATCTCGGCCATCGTGGACGTGCCGGTGCGCAGGTAGACCATGTTGTGGCTAGGACCGAGCCCGGCGACGAGAATGCCCATGCGCCACAGGGCGACGGCCGCGTCGGCGTCGGTGGCGGTGCCCGGGACGCGCGGGTCGAACTGCCGCCGGGCGTCGCGCCACGCGTTGGTCAACGCCCGCAGGACCCTGCGGTGTAGCGTTCTGGGCACCTCGACGCGCACGGCCGGCGGCCGCTTGAAGCCGGTGTCGCCGGCGTCGGCCTGGGTGACGATGGCCCAGGCCAGCCCTGACAGCAGCCGGGCGATCCGTGCCGCCACCGCCCCGCTGTGCGTCTCCACGACGGGAAGATGACGCGACGCTGTGGCGTGTGTCCCCCCGCCGGTGTTCCCGGGTCCGGTGGAGCGCAGATGTTGCCAGGCGAGCGCCGCCTCCAGCATGCCGTACCCGCCGATCGGAGCCTCCGCGAGGGCGCGGTGGACGGTGCCGCTCGCGCAGTCGAGGCGTCCGGCAGACGGTGACCTCGTGAGGGGGGGCGACGCGGTCGGGCCGGGGATCCGATAGGCGATCGGGGGGCTTGTCATGATTTCTGATCTCCTGTGCGGTCAGTTTCCGGGGATCGGCCTGTCGTCGGCGACGATCCGGCCGCCGCGGACGCGATAGGCCCACACCGTGACCGAGGAGCTGGCAAGCTCGCCGTCGCCGTTGAATCGGATCTTCGTGGTGATACCGGCGCCGGAGTAGCCGTCGACAAACTCCTCCATGTCAGAGCGTCGCGTCCTGCCGGCGTCGATGCCCCGAAGGAAGACGGTGGCGGCGTCGTAGGCCTCCGCGCTGTAGGTGCCCGGGTCGTGGTCGAAACGGATCCGGTAGCGCCGGGCGAACCCGGGATCCTTCTCCGGCGGCCGGCACGGGCAGGTGAGAACCGCGCCCTCGGCGGCCTCGGCCCCCGCCGTGCGGACGAACCCGTCGTCCTTGACCGCGTCGCCCGAGACGAAGACGGCGCTCACGCCCGCGTCGCGCAGCTCGCGCAGGAGCCGGCCGGCCTGGGTGTAGTAACCGCCGAAGAAGACCACGTCGGGGGCGGCCGATTCGACCTCGGAGACCGCGCCGCGAAAGTCGACCGGATTCGGCTGAACCGAGGCGCTCTGCACCACCAGCGAGCCGAGCTCCTTCATGACCAGCTCACTGAGGCCGCGCCCGTAGGGGCTCATGTCGTCGATGACGAACACCTTCCGCGCGAGCAGCTTCTCCTTGATATACCGGCCGACCGCCGGTCCCTGCGCGGCGTCGCTGCCCAGGATGCGATGGAAGGTCGATCGCCCCCAGCGGCTGAGGCCGGGGTCGGTGGCCGCCGGGGTGATGGTGCTGACCCCGCCCTGGTTCAGGATCGGGTTGGCGGCCTGCGACTCGCCGGAGAACGCAGGCCCGACGACACCGATGATCGCGGGGTCGGCGACGACCTGCTGAGCGAGTTCGGGCGCCTGCTTCGGATCCCCCTGGGTGTCGAAGTCGACGAGCCCGACGGGGCAGGCCGGATTCCGGGCGTTGTGCTGTTCGACGGCGAGCAGCGCGCCTTCGCGCATGTTGCGCCCGAGGTTCATGGACTCGCCGGTGAGTGGCCCGAAGAAGGCGATACGCAGGCCGCAGCGCCCCTGATCCGGGACGCGCCCCCCGATGTCGGCGCACCCCGGCACGGCTGCCAGCAGCGCCGCCGCGGCGAAGGCGGTCAACCGGCGGGCGCTGCGCATCGATCGCCTCCAGGCGCTTAGGCCGTCCAGCCGCCGCCTGGCGGATGCCACAGCGTACGGGGGCGTCCCGCACCGCGGGCGCCCGACATGAATTCTGCGATGATGATCATGAGGATTCGATGAAGATCCGGTGAAGGGGGAGAAGTACCACGGAAACGGGAACCGATCCGATCTCCGGAGGAGAGGTTCGTCAGGAGCCTTCGTCCGAGTTCCGCGATGCCCTGTGATCACGCGCGGTGACCGGGCGGGTGAACGCTCGGACGCCCCCGGCCCGCTCCGCACGCGGCTGGTCGAACTCTCCTGACAGGTCGCCCCCCTCGTCTTGAACTCCCCCGGCAGATCGCTACCCTCGTCCCATGCGTGTGATCGTCGTCGAGGATGATCCCGACGTGCGTGGTGCTGTCGTCTCCGGGCTGCGTTCGGCCGGCTTCGCCGTCGACGAGGCGGCCAACTGGAGCCAGGCCGACCTCAGCATGAGCGTCAACGACTACGACTGCCTGATCCTTGACCGGATGCTCCCGGAAGGCGACTCGGCCGACGAGCTCCACCGGCGCCGTCAGGCCGGCATGGCCATACCAGCGATCATGCTGACCGCGCTCGACGACATCAGCGACCGGGTGGCAGGCCTGGAGGCCGGCGCCGACGACTATCTGACCAAGCCGTTCTCCACCGACGAACTGGTCTTGCGGGTGCGCGCCCTGTGCCGGCGCCGCACCACGATGGTCCCGCCGGTTCTGCGCGTCGGCGACGTCACGCTCGACGTGGCTCGCCGGGAGGTCCGCCGCGCCGGGGTGCTGCAAACCCTCACGCCCAAGGAGTTCGCGGTCCTTGAGATCCTGATGACCCACCAACCCGCTGTCGTCACCCGTACCGAGCTCATCGAGCACTGCTGGGACGAGCGGGCCGACCCGGCGTCCAATGTGGTGGACGTCGTCGTCAACCAGCTGAGACGCAAGCTCGGCGAGCCTGCCGTGATCTTCACGATGCGGGGTACCGGTTACCGGGCCGGGCCCGTGCGGCTGTGAACCCGCTACGTCTTCGCGGCCCCGATCCCGGCGGCAGGGGTCAGAAGGGGACGCAGCCGACGCATCTGCAGACGACCGGGCGCCTCAACGGGCTTCGGGTCCGCCTGGCCCTGCTGCTGACAGCTCTCAATGTGATGGGTCTGGCCGGTATGGGAACCGTCGCGATGGTCGTCGACCAGCAGCAGCGCGACGGTCTCGTCCGGGCGGAGCTGGAGCGCACCGCCCGGACCGCGAAAGCCCTGCTGTACTACGAGTCCGGCGCGCTGCGGCTGGACCGCCTCTTCGCCGATCCGGCGTCGAAGGGCCCGACCGCGGTGCACGTGTACGAAGGTACCCGCACCGACGTCCGCCTCGTCTTCGCGTATCCGTCGAGCCTGCCGGTGATCGCGCCAGAGGTTCTGCGCGGCCTCGCCCGGCCCGTCTGGCAGGGGCGCGGCGAACTCGCCGCGACCGTCACCAGCGTGGGGCGTCGTTCACGGTTGCTCGCGGTCCCGTTCTCGCACGCCGTCACCGGAGCGGTGTCGGGCACCATCGTGGTCGCGGTCGATCTTGAGCCCGTTCAGCGGGCCCATCGGCGGCTGGGGTGGATCCTGTTCACCGGAGGAGCGGTGTTCACACTCCTGGCCGGCTTCGGCGGGCATCTGCTGGCCCGGCGGGGCACCCAACCGGCTGTCGAGGCGCTGGGCCAGCAGGAGCGGTTCGTCGCCGACGCGGCGCATGAGCTGCGCACCCCTCTGACGGTCATCCGGGCACTGTCGGAGGCCGCGATCAAGGATCCCGGCCGGCAGTCTCAGGCGTTGCGGCAGGTTTTGCGCTCCACCGAACGGCTTGCCGACTCGGTTGAGGCGCTGCTCATGCGGGCGCGTCTCGTCGCCGGGCTGCGAGAGCTCCAGCGGCAGCCGTTCCGCCTCGACCAGCTGGCCGAAGAGGTGGTGACCGAGACCGTGCAGCCGCCGCACACGGCGGCGGTGTCGGTCTCGCCCACGGTGGCGAGCGGTGACCCGACCCTGGTCCGCATCGCCATCCGCAATCTGGTCCACAACGCCGTCCGGCATGGCCGGACCGGTGCCGAACCCGCGACGATCACCCTCGTCGTCACCGCCGGCATGGTTATGATCAAGGATGCCGGTCCGGGTCCTGGTCCGGGCCCGGACGGCCGACCGGCGCAGCGTTTCCGGAGCGATGCGGCGGACGGCACCGGCCTGGGCCTGACCATCGCACAATGGGTGGCGGAGCTGCACGGTGGGGCACTGCGGCTTCATCCGGCGCCCGGAGGGGGCACTGCCGCGATCATGACCCTGCCCGACGAGCCGCCGCCTGACAGGCGATGACGCTCGCCGCGGTGCCGTGGCGAGGCAGCGTCAGGGAGTGGAGCGGCCGGCTCTGGCTCCGGCGGGTGAGATGGCGAACCAGCCGTTTCGGCCATGCCCGCTGGTGTCGCCGGGCATGCGATCACCGCTGTAACCGTACAGCGGCCACCCCGAGAGGGTGAGCTGCTCGGTGCCGTCGGGCCTGACGACCCTGCCGATCTTTCCCCGGTCTATGCCGACGATCCGCAGCCTCCCGATGTCGCTGACCGGCATCGGGCGCCAGATCTCGGCGCACTCGCCGACGCAGGCCGAACGTGACGGGCTCGCGTCGTCGGCGTCACTGCGGTAGAGGACGTATCCCTGGACGTCGATGACGATGAGGCCGCCGAGCCGCTGCGAGTTGACGGCGAACAGGCCGGGGCCGGGCGCGGCGCTGGGGTCCGACACTCTGGTCAGCTCCGTGTCGGGCCGGAGCGCTTCGCCGTCAGCGGCGCAGCCCGCCACCATCAGGGCGGCGACGGGTCCCGCCAGGAGCGCCGCCCACCGTGAACGTCGGCTCATGGGCACAGTTTGCCTGGACAGCCCGCCGGATGCCTCCCCACCGGGGGTACTCGATGAGATCTTCCTTGTCGGAGACCTTTCGGCGACTGACGACTCGCTTACCCGGCCGTTTCGCCGCCTGGAGTGAGTGACAATCACATGGCCCCCTCGCGGGAGGTGTCACCGAGCGCCGGACACGGTGATCCGGGCGAGGACGACACCATCAACGATCATGGATGGCGTGACGACCCGACCGGCCACGGTCGGATCTCGGTGAACAACAATGCCGGGGGGCCGGGGGATGGAAGCCCCCTCGCGCGTCCACCCGCCACCATGTCTCTCGATCGCGAGCGTGCGGCATCTCAGGCATGTTTCGACGTATCGGATAAGCCTAACGGGTTTCACCGAACACCGGACCGGGTGCGGAGGCCCTCGACCGGAGATCGGCGGGCTGTCCGCCGCTCCCCGGCGGGCCTCCGCACGGACACGAAATGCCCCGACTGTATGTCCGTGAGATGGGAGCGCTCCCAATCACCCCAATGAGATGTATGTACCCACTTCATACCGATAGTCCCACCTAAAACAGTCGGATGTAACGGTTGAGTTTCGGCATATTGACGTCCTGGTTGCCCATCGTCCACTCTTCGTGGGAGCGCTCCCAAAGCACATTGAGGAACTACCGCACCGCGAGGCCGTGTTTGTCGGGGACCGGCCCCCGGTGTCACCTCCCAATGATTCGGGCGACCACCTGAGAGGGGTCCGGAAATGTTGAACAACAAGCGGCACGGCAAGCTCGCCGCCGTAGCGGTCATGGCGGCCACCGCCCTGGCCATCACCTCGTGCGGTTCCAGCGAGCCCGCCAAGCCCGCCGCGGGCGACGGCGGCGCCTCCGCCGCGGCCGAGCCGGTGACCATCACCGTGCACACCTTCGGCGGTGGCGAGAACTTCGGCTACGACAAGGCCGTGGAGACCTGGAACGCGGCACACCCGAACATCCAGGTCAAGTACCAGAACCTGACCGACCGGTTCGAGGACGTCTACCTCCCGCAGCTGCTCCAGCGCCTGCAGGCCGGCAGCGGCGCGGCCGACATCATCGCCCTGGACGAGGGCGCGATGGGCCTCATGAAGGCCCGCCCGCAGTTCTTCACCGACCTGGCCGAGTACGGGCTGGAGAGCCGCAAGGCCGACTTCCCCGCGGCCAAGTGGGACAACGGCATCAACGCCGACAACAAGCTCTTCGCTCTCGGCACCGACATCGGCGGCATGACCATGTGCTACCGCAAGGACCTGTTCGAGAAGGCGGGCCTGCCCACCGAGCGCGACGAGGTCGGCAAGCTCTGGCCGGACTGGAACGCCTTCAAGGCGATCGGCGAGAAGTTCAAGGCCGCCAACCCCGGCAAGGGCGACCCCAAGTTCCTCGACGGCCCGAACACGCTCTACAACGTGATCCTGTCGCAGGAGGCGCCGAAGAACGGCAACGTCGCCTACTTCGACAAGAGCAACCAGCTCGTCGTCGAGAGCAACCCCGCCATCAAGACCTCCTTCGACACGGTGAAGGACTTCAGCGAGGCGGGCCTGACCGCCAAGCTCGCCTCCTTCACCCCGCCGTGGAACGCCGCCATCAAGAAGGGCGGCTTCGCGACCATGGGCTGCCCGGCCTGGATGCTCGGTGTGGTCTCCGGCGCGGCCGGTGACGACAACAAGGGCAAGTGGGACGTCGCGTCCGTGCCCGGTGGTGCGGGCAACTGGGGCGGCTCCTACCTCGCGGTTCCCAAGCAGAGCAAGCACCCCAAGGAGGCCGCCGAGGTCCTGAACTACCTCACCGGCAAGGAGGGCCACGTCATGGCCTTCCAGGAGGCGGCGGCCTTCCCGAGCTCCATCCCGGCGCAGCAGGACCCGGCGGTCGCCGACCTGAAGAACCCGTTCTTCAACGACGCGCCGACCGGCCAGATCTTCGGCGCGTCGGTCAAGGACCTGCTTCCCGTCTTCCTCGGCGAGAAGCACGCCCAGGTCAAGACCGCGGTGGAGAAGGTCCTCGAGGGCATGGACCAGGGTTCGGTCCCCTACGACCAGGCCTGGACCAAGTTCATCGAGGCCGGCGTCAAGGCAGCGGGCTGATCCCCCTACCGACCCGCACCGGCCCGGCGGCGGTGATCCCGCCGCCGGGCCGGTCGCCTGCCCCCGCTGAAAGGCTCCGTTGATGACACTGCACGTCGACTCCCCTGCCGCCCCTCCACAGCCCGGCCCCCGCCGGTCGGCGGGGGCAGGCGGACCGCAGCGAGGCGGTGGATGGGCCCGGTTCGACCTCCGGGCGACCCCCTACTTCCTCGTCTCCCCGTACTTCCTCCTCTTCGCGATCTTCGGCATCTTCCCGCTCGGCTACACCCTCTGGGTCTCGCTGCACGACTGGGAGCTCGCCGGGGACAAGTCCTTCGTCGGCCTCGAGAACTACATCGAGCTGATCACCGACGAGGCCTTCTGGAACGCGGTGATCAACACTCTCGGCATGTTCGTCATGTCGACGATCCCGCAGCTCGTCCTCGCCCTCGTGCTGGCCAACGCGCTCAACAAGCGCATCCGGGGACGGCTCTTCTTCCGCCTCGGCGTGCTGCTGCCGCTGATCACCTCCGTCGTCGCCGTCGCCGTCGTCTTCACCCAGCTGTACGGGCGTGACTACGGCATGATCAACTGGTTCCTGGGCCTCTTCGGAACCGACGCGATCAACTGGCAGAACGAGAAGTGGTCCGCGTGGATCGCGATCTCCACCATGATCGACTGGCGCTGGACCGGCTACAACGCCATCATCCTGCTGGCCGCCATGCAGACCATCCCCAAGGATCTCTACGAGGCCGCCGCCATCGACGGTGCCACGGCCAGGCGGCAGTTCTGGCAGATCACCATCCCGATGCTGCGCCCGACGATCGTCTTCGTGGTGTTCATCTCCACCATCGGCGGCCTGACGCTGTTCACCGAGCCGGTCATGTTCGAAGGCAACCCGACGATGGCCGGCGGCACCACCGGCCAATACCAGACCGTGGCCATGTTCATCGTCAAGGAGGCGTTCCGCGACTTCGACTTCGGCTACGCCTCGGCCGCCGCGTGGATGCTGTTCGCGCTGATCCTGGTCGGGACGCTCATCAACTACTCCTTCACCCGCCGCATCGGGGGTTCCAAGTGACGGCCATCCAGTCCAGGCGGCCCCCGGCGCATTCACGACGGCCTTCCGGCCCGTCGGCCGCACGGAACCGCATCTGGGACGCCGGCCCGCTGACGAAGGTCGTGCTGGCCTTCGCGCTCGTGCTGTCGGCGTTCCCCATCTACTACATGTTCATCATGGCCACCCGGACCAACGAGGAGGCCATCGACGTACCACCGCCGCTGCTCCCCGGCGGCCACCTCGGCGAGAACATCTCACGGCTCCTGTCCACCGAGGACGCCTATTTCATGACCGGCCTGGTGAACTCGGCCATCGTCTCGGTCACCGTGACCTTCTCGGTGGTGCTCATCTCCACCCTGGCCGGCTTCGCCTTCGCCAAGCTGCGCTTCCGGGGCGGCAAGATCCTGCTGGGCCTGATCCTGGTGACGATGATGGTCCCGCTCCAGCAGATGGGCATCGTGCCGCTGTACGAGCTCATGGTCACGCTCGGCTGGACCGGCCAGCTGAAGGCGGTGATCCTGCCCTTCCTGCTCAACGGCTTCGGGGTCTTCATGATGACCCAGTACGCCACCCAGGCGGTGCCGGACGAACTGGTCGAGGCGGCCCGCGTCGACGGCGCCTCCACCATGCGCATCTACGCGAACGTCATCCTGCCGGCGCTACGGCCGGGAATGGCAGTGCTGGCACTGCTGGTCTTCATGCAGACCTGGAACGAGTTCATGTGGCCGTTGATCGTGCTGAACCCGGACAACCCGGTAGTTCAGACGTCGATCGCCGCGCTCAACCAGGCCCACGGCACCGACTACGTGATGCTGTTCACCGGTACCGCGGCATCGGTCCTCCCCCTGTTCATCGTTTTCATCGCGTTCGGCCGTCAGATCGTCGGCGGACTCATGGAAGGTGCGGTTAAAGCGTGACCACGCAAGAGACGCAGATTCAGACCCCGGATCTGGTGTTCCCGACAGGTTTCGTCTGGGGCGCGGCCACCTCCGCATACCAGATCGAAGGCGCCGTCTCGGAGGATGGCCGCGGCGTCTCCATCTGGGACACCTTTGTCAAGCAGCCGGGCCGGGTGGTGAACGGCGAGCACGCCGACGTCGCCATCGACCACTACAACCGCTACCGGGACGACGTGCGGCTGATGGCCGAACTCGGCCTCGGCGCGTACCGGTTCTCCATCTCCTGGCCCCGGATCCAGCCCGAGGGACACGGCCCCGTCAACCTCAAGGGCATCGACTTCTACAGCCGCCTGGTCGACGAGCTCCTCTCCCGGGGCGTCGACCCGTGGGTGACGCTCTACCACTGGGACCTGCCCCAGTCCCTGGAAGACGCGGGCGGCTGGCCGTCACGGGACACGTCGAAGCGCTTCGCCGACTACGCGGCGGCCGTGCACGACGCGCTGGGCGACCGGGTCCGCAACTGGAGCACCGTCAACGAGCCCTGGTGCTCGGCGTTCCTCGGGTACGCCTCGGGTGAGCACGCCCCCGGGCGGCGCGAGCCCGACAAGGCGGTGTACGCCGCCCACCACCTGCTGCTCGCGCACGGCCTGGCCGCGCAGGCGATACGGGCCCAGCGCCCGGAGAGCGTCATCGGCGGCTGCGTCAACCTGTACGCGATCACGCCGCAGACCGCCTCCGAGGCCGACCAGGACGCCGCCCGCCGCATCGACGGGCTGCAGAACCGTTTCTTCCTGGACGCCCTGCTCAGGGGTGAGTACCCGGCCGACGTGCTGGAGGACCTCGGCCGGCCGGCCGGGCTCGTTCAGGACGGGGACATGGAGATCATCTCAACGCCGCTGGACAAGCTGCTGATCAACTACTACAGCCGCTTCACCGTCTCCGGAACCCCCGGCGGCGCGGCGTCGGCCGCGGCGGCGCCCACCGACACCGGGTCACCCTGGGTCGGCAGCGAGCACGTCTCGTTCGTCGAGGGCGGACGTCCCGTGACGGCCATGGGCTGGGAGATCGACGACTCGGGGCTGCTGGAGATCCTGCAGCGGCTGGCCGCCGAGTACCCGCGCGTCCCGCTGGTCATCTCGGAGAACGGCGCGGCCTTCGACGACGTCGTGGGACCCGACGGCGTCGTCCACGACCGTGACCGGGTGGGCTACATCGACGCCCACCTGCGCATCTGCCACACCGCGATCGAGGCGGGGATCCCGCTGGAGGGCTACTTCGCCTGGTCCCTGATGGACAACTTCGAGTGGGCGTGGGGGTACGGAAAGCGGTTCGGACTGGTGCACGTCGACTATGAGACGCAAACTAGAGTTCCCAAAGAGAGCGCTCTCTGGTATGCCGGGACCATCAGGCGCGGAGGCCTGAACGGTCCGACAGAATAGGGGCCGGCGAATTCACCACGGGGGGCTGAAACACATGAACGGCGACCGTCGTCCGACGCTTGAGGCGGTCGCGGCCCTGGCCGGAGTCGGCCGAGGCACGGTGTCGCGGGTCATCAACGGTTCACCGAAGGTGAGCGAGAAGGCCCGTGACGCCGTGCTGCAGGCGATCCAGGAACTGGGCTATGTGCCCAACCGGGCTGCGCGCGCGCTGGTCACCCGGCGCACGGACACCGTGGCGCTGGTCGTATCGGAGTCCGAGCTGCGGGTCTTCGACGAGCCGTACTTCGCGGGAACCATCCGCGGCATCGGTTCCGCACTGTCCGAGACCGGTCTGCAGCTGATCCTCGCGATGGCCCAGTCGAAGCAGGAGCACGAGCGGCTGGAGCACTATCTGACGGGACAGCACGTCGACGGGGTGCTGCTGATCTCCCTGCACGGTGCCGACCCGCTGCCGGGAAGGCTGGAGGCGATGGGCGTGCCGACGGTCATCGGGGGCCGCCCTGTCGGCCTCACCCCCTACAGCTATGTCGACGTGGACAACCGGGCCGGAGCCAGGCAGGCGGTCAAGTACCTGCTGGGCAGGGGCCGTCGCCGGATCGCCACCATCGCGGGAACGCAGGACATGGGCGTGGGTGTGGACCGGCTCGCGGGCTACCGCGACGCGCTGCTCGCGACCGGCCTGAGCGAGATCGTGGCGTACGGCGACTTCAGCGAGGAGAGCGGCATGGCCGAAATGCGCAAGCTGCTCGCCGAGAACCCCGACCTGGACGCCGTCTTCACCGCCTCAGACCCGATGGCGCTGGGCGCGATGCGGGTGCTGCGCGAGGAGGGCAAGAGCATCCCCGGCGACGTCGCGGTGATCGGCTTCGACGACTCGCCCGCCGGGGCGCACTCCTCCCCCGCCCTGACCAGCGTGCACCAGCCCACCGAGTCGATGGGCCGGCAGATGGCCCACCTCCTCGTCTCCCGCATCAACGGCGAGCACCTGGAGCAGCCGGTGGTGATACTCGACACCCACCTGGTCGAGCGATCCTCCGCCTGAGACGGCCTCTTCCGGCGGCCTTCGGCGCGCCGGGCGGGACGGAGCCGAGCCTCAGCCGGTACCACGACGCGGGCGGGGCGGTGGGGTTCCACCGCCCCGCCCGCGTCCGGACGGCTCCGCACCTCACCCCGGCCTGGTCACGGCCCGGTGCCCGCGTCCCGGATTCCCGGCAGGTTCCCGGCGGCGGCCGTGACCGGCCGGCCCGGCGCCCTCCCGGCCTTACCCGGCGTCGGCGGGACCGGCCGTGCGGTACCGGTCGACCTCCGACCAGGCGGACGACATGCCGGCCAGCGTCCGGTCGAAGACCTCCGAGTGCCGCAGGTACGCCTCCCGGTGGGGGCCTGGAAGCACGCACAGGTCGTCCTCGTCGCTGACCGACCACGGCTGGAGATCGTGGCCGAGCGCGGCGGGCAGCAGCGAGGCGACGCCGCGTGCTCCCAGCTCGCTGGTGAGCTGACGGCGGACCGGCCGCCCCAGCACATCGGCGAAGATCTGCGCCCAGACCTCGGATCGGGCGCCGCCACCGGCCAGCCGCCACGGCCGGTCCCCGATGTCGGCTCCGCTGGCCAGGACCCGGTCGAGCTGGACCCGGTGGTACTGGGCGACCCCCTCGATGACCGCGCGGGTGAGATGCCCGCGGCGGTGCACGCCGGAGATGCCGAGGAAGGTCCCCGACGCCGCGGGGTGTTCGGGGGCTCCGTTGACGAAGGGCAGGAACAGCAGGCCCTCCGCGCCCGGCGGCACCATGGCCGCCTCCCTGAGCAGGTCCGCCACGAGCAGGCCGCCGACCTGGTCGTGCGGCACCGACGCGCACGCCAGCCATTCGAGGTTGGCGGCCGAGGTCGGCGCGACCTCCATGGCCAGCATCGTGGCCGGGTCGGGCATCAGCGCGCTCATGGTGACCTCGGGCGCCGGGGTGCGGGCGGGCACCACGGCCCCGTTGATGGCCCACGTCCCGACGATGATCGTCACGTCTCCGAGGCCGCGTCCCCCGGCGCCGAGCGTCGCCGCCACGCAGTCCATGCAACCGGCGATCACCGGCAGTCCCTCGGGGAGTCCGGTGCGTGCCGCGGCCTGGGCGCTCAGCCCGGCGACCACGTCACTGGACTGGCGCAGCGGAGGGAACCGGTCGAGGTCACTCGCCGGCAGCCCCACCAGCTCCAGCGCCGTCGGGGTGTAGGCGCGGGTGTCGAGGGCCACCATGCCGAAGGCGCTGGCGTCGCTGTAGTCGGCGCTCGGCACGCCGGTGAGCTGCGCGGTGACCCAGTCCTTGCAGGACAGTGCCCACCGGGTGGCCCGGTAGCTCTCCGGCTCGACGTCGTGCAGCCAGCGCAGCAGCACGGCGGGCTGTGCGGCCCACGGGATGGAGCCGGTCTCCCTGGCCAGCCGCCTGGCCTCCCGCTCCGGGATCGCGTCCACGATCCGCTGGGCCCGGCTGTCCGACGACGCGATGGCGGGCCCGACCGGCCTCAGGGCGGCGTCGACCGGATACAGTCCGTTACCGTGGGCCGCCACCCCGATGCCCGCCGGGGTGTATCCGTCGGCGGCCAGCTTCCCGGTGAGCTCGCCGAGCAGCGCCATGACCGTGTCGGCCAGCCCGAGCATGTCGACGTCGTGACGGTGCGCGGTCACGCTGGTGCGGGGGGTGCGGGCGTGCACGACGCCGAGTTCCCGTCCCTCGGTGTCGAAGGCCGCGACCTTCGAGGCCGTCAGGCCGATGTCGACACCGATGTAGCACGTGTCCGGGGCTGTCACGAGGTCCTCCTGTCGCTACTTCGCAGTGTGGTCGACGGTGTGGCCGACGCTGTGGCCGACGTGGCCAGCACCCGTGGCCTGAAGCGCCGCAGTTCGGCCTCGTAGCCGGTGATCTCGGCGCGGGCCCGCCCTTCGTCCCAGCCGAGGTGACGTACGGCGATGTCGGCGCAGGCCGCGGCCGCCTTCAGGCCCATGTCGGGGCCGAGTCCAATCAGGGTACGTCGTAGCAGGATGTCCCCCAGCGTCACGGCGCCCTCCTCGCGCACCGCCATCACCACCTCGGCGGCGAGCGCGCCGGTCTCCTCGTCGACGACCTCGGCGAGTGTGTCGTCCGTCTCAGCGAGTTCGAGCACCCTGCGGGCCCGTACGCCGTAGACGTCGAGCAGCCGGCGCGACTGCGCCGGGGTGAGCGGCGAGGAGCGCATGAAGTCCGCGCTGAAGGTCGGCCAGTCGGCGGTGTCGGCTCCGGGGAAGGCCCGGGAGCGGGTGAGGCAGCGCCGGCGAGTGCGGCCGAGCGCGCGCAGCACCGCGTCGGTGACGTCCTCGGCGAGGGCGCGGTGGGTCGTCAGCTTGCCGCCGATGACCGTGAACAGCCCCGGGTGGGCCGGGGCGTGGCTGTGCACCGTGTGCCCACGGCTGATCTTGGCGTTGTCGGAGATCCCGGCGGTGTACGGCAGGGGCCGGACGCCGGCCACGCTGTAGAGCACGTCGTCGGGGGTGAGGCCGGCGTTCGGGAAGATCCGGTTGGTCTCGGCGAGCAGGTAGTCGATCTCCTCGTCGCTGGTGACGACCTCGTCGAGATCGTCCTCGTAGGTCAGGTCCGTGCTGCCCAGCATGTAGCGACCCTCCCAGGGGAGGACGAAGATCGGCCGATGGTCGGCGGCCGCCTCGAAGAAGATGCAGGTGTCGGGCGCGCCCGGGAACGCGTCGACGACGATGTGGCTGCCCTTGGTGCCGCCGTTGAGGCGCCGGCTGGCCACCTGCCCGTCGAGGATCCTGTCGATCCACGGACCGGCCGCGTTCACCGTGATCGCGGCCCGGATCTCGGTTCGCGCGCCGGAGGCGTTGTCCTCGGCCCGTATCCCGGCGACCCGGTCGTTCTCCACGATCAGCCCGGTGACCGTGGTGTGGGTGAGCACCCGCGCGCCGAGCCGCCGGGCGTCGAGGAGCAACTCGACGCAGAGCCGCTCGGCCCACGGCACCTGCGCGTCGGGGAACAGCGAGGCCCCGCGCAGGCCGCGCCTCGACAGCGTGGGCCACCTGCGGGCCACCGTGCGGAGGGACACACTGCGGCTGTGGCCGTGCCTGCGCCCCGTCGACAGGACGTCGAACGCGGCCAGGCCGAGCCGGATCAGCGGGCCGGGCCTGCTGTCACCCGCGTAGGAGGGGATCAGCATGGGGTAGTCGCGAACGAGGTGCGGGGCGTTGCGGAACAGCAGGTGCCGCTCACGGATCGACTCCCGCACGAGGTTGAAGTCGTAGCGTTCGAGGTACTTCAGCCCGCCGTGGATCAGCCGGCTGGACGTGCTCGACGTTCCCGAGCCCACGTCGGCGCGGTCGACGACGACGACACGCAGGCCACGGGTGGCGGCGTCACGGGCTATGGCGAGCCCGTTGATACCGGCTCCGATGACGGCGAGGTCGACGACGTCGTCAGATCCGGCTGGTTGTTGCGACATGGGAGCTCCCGGGAGATGACGGGACCGGGCCCCGGCGGTCTCGCGCCGGGGCCCGAGCCCCAGAAGGGGTCAGGACGCGGTGCCGGCGGCCGAGTGGTCCTTGAAGAGCTGGTAGGCCTCTTCGGGCTTCACCTCGTCGTGCACGACGGCGCGGATCGCCGCGAGCATGCCGGCGGGGTTCTCGCTCTGGAAGATGTTGCGGCCCATGTCGACGCCGGCGGCACCCTCCTGGATCGACCGGTAGGCCATCGTCAGGGCGTCGAGTTCGGGCAGCTTCTTGCCACCCGCGACGATGATCGGCACCGGGCAGCTCGCGGTGACGGTCTCGAAGCCCTCCTCGACGTAGTACGTCTTGACGATGTGCGCGCCCATCTCCGCGCTGATCCGGGTCGCCAGCCGGAAGTAGCGGGCGTCGCGGACCATGTCCTTGCCGACGGCGGTGACGCCGAGCACGGCGACACCGTGCCGCTGGCCGGCGTCCACCAGCGCGGCGAGGTTGGCGATCGACCGCGACTCGTTCTCGCTGCCGACGAAGACCTGGATGGCCACGGCCGCGGCGTTGAGCCGTACCGCGTCCTCCATGTCCAGGGCGATGTGCTCGTCGGAGAGGTCGCGCAGCACGCTCGGGCCGCCGCTGGCGCGCAGCACGATGCCGGCGTCGGTGGCCGGCGGGATGCTGGTGCGCAGCACGCCCCGGGTCAGCATGATCGCGTCGGCGTTGGGCACCAGCGGGGCGATGTTGACGTCGATGCGCTCAAGGCCGGCCATCGGGCCGAGGAAGTAGCCGTGGTCGAACGCGAGCATCACGGTCCGGCCGGTGTCGGCCCTGAAGATGCGCGCGAGCCGGTTCTGCAGGCCCCAGTCCTGGGCCTGTGCGCCCTTGACGTGGAAGCCGCCGGTCACGGAGGCGGCGCCGCCGAAGTCGCGGGCGTCGAGCAGACCGTCGGTGTCAGCCATGGGTGTTCTCTCCAGTGGTTGTGGTGGTGACGGCCGCGGGTCGCGGCCGCCGTCGGAAACGGGAGGATGTGCCGGCGACGCGGTCACCGCCGCCGGCGAGGAAGAGGACCAGCAGCACCAGACCGCCCTTGAGCAGGTTCTGCGCCGCACTGCTCCAGCCCACGAGGTTGACCAGGCCGTCCAGCAGGATGAAGAAGAGCGCGGCCCCCCAGACACCGACGGGCACGGCCCGCCCGCCCGAGATGAGCGTTCCGCCGATCACGACGACGGCCACCGAGTCGAGCAGGTAGCGCGTGCCTAGGTCCGCGGAGGGCGCGATGTAGGCGGCCAGCAGGGCTCCGGTCAGGCCGGCCAGCGCGCCGCTGGCCAGGTAGGTCACCGCGATGATCCGCGCGACGGGGATTCCGGCGCGCTCGGCCGCCCGGCGGTTCTGCCCCACCGCGATCAGCGAACGGCCGTAGATCGTGCCGCGCAGCAGCGCGATGACCAGGACGGTCACCACCGCGATGGCCACGGCGAGGATGGGGATGCCCGCCGGGCGCAGGTTGAGCAGGCTCCGCAGCCCCGGATCGGGCACCGCGCTGAAACCGTTCGCCAGCGACAGCGTGCCCGAGGAGGCGATGAGCCCGGCGGCCAGCGTGGCGATGATCGGCGGAACGGACAGGCCGAGGATCGCCACCGTGCTGATCGCCGCGATGACGAGACCCACACCGGCGCCCGCGAGGATTCCCAACGTCGCCGAGCCGGTGGACGAGGCCGCCAGGACCGAGACGAATCCGGCGAGGGAGATGATCGGCGCCACGGAGACGTCGATGTTGCCGGGACCGGCGGTGATGACGAGCATCTGCCCGAGTCCCACGATGACCAGGTAGGGCGCCAGGGACAGGGCCAGGGAGACCGTCTGGCCGCCCCCCTGACCTGAGATGGCCAGGATGATCAGCCAGACGAGCGCCGCGGCGGCGAAACCCCAGATCCACGGACGCGCAACGAGCGCGCGGATGTTCATCGCAGCACCTTTCCGACCAGGACGCGTCCGGCGAGCACGGCCAGGACGATCACGCCTTGAACCGCCGACTGCATGTTGGTCGGCACATCGAGCAGGCTGAGGACCACGCTGACCAGGCCGAGGGTCACGCCGCCGACCACCACTCCCCAGGGCACGGCGCTGCCGCCGTGGAAGGAGCCGCCGCCGAGGATCACCGCCGCCACCGTCATCAGGGTGTAGCTGGAGGCCGACGACACGTCGCCGCCCCCGGTCTGGGAGGCCAGCACGAGCCCGGACAGCACACCGAGCGCGCCCGCGGCGGTGTAGGCGATGGCCCGCGACGCCAGCGGGCGCAGGCCCGCCCGCTCCAGGGCCACCGGATTGCTGCCCAGGCCGCGCATCCGGACCCCGAGGGTGCTGCGCGCGCTGAGCAGGTAGACCAGCGCGGCGACGAGGAGGATCGGCAGCAGCGGCGCCGGGAACCCGGCGGGCTGCCACATGCCGAAGGCCGCCAGCCACTCCGGGGTCGTTCCGCCGGGTGTCGGCAGGACGAACATGCCCAGCCCCAGCCAGACGAACGACGCGCCGAGGGTGGCGATGAGCGACGGCACCCTGCGCAGGTGGATGAGAACGCCGAGCACGGTGTAGGAGGCGACGAGCCCGAGCAGGATCAGGACCCCGACGAGCGGGGAGGTCACCAGCCTGGTCGCCGTGATCACGGTGACCAGGCCGACGAAGGTACCGATGCCGAGGTCGATGTCACCGACCGCCATCAGCGTCATCTGGGCCTGGGCCGCGATGACCAGGGGCACGGTCGCCGAGAGGACCAGCGACAGCCCGGCCACGCTCAGCACGTCCGGCTGCAGCGACGCGCAGACGGCGATCATCGCGATCATGGCGACGGCGCTGACCACGGCCGGGGCCGTCCGGCGCATCCGCGCCCGGCTCGGCAGGGCCGGCACGAGAGTCTCACTCATGGTTCTGCGCTCCATCGGACTCGGCGAACGAGACGGCGATGATCCTCTCCTCGGAGATCTCCGCCCCGGCCAGCTCGGCGACCACCCGGCCGGCCCGGAAGACGTAGACCCGGTCGCAGTGGGCCATCTCGGCGTTCTCGCTCGAATACCAGACGACACTCCGGCCCTGGGCCGCCTCCTGGCGGACGAGGCCGTACAGGTCGGTCTTGGTGTGCACGTCGACTCCCCGGAAGGGGTCGTCGAGCAGGACGAGGTCGGCCGCCGAGGCGAACGCCCGGGCGACGATCACCTTCTGCTGGTTTCCGCCGCTGAGCTCGGTCATCGCCGCGTCCGGGCCGCCTCGGATCGCGAGGCGATCGACCCAGTTCCGCACGACCGCGCGCTCCTCGGCGGGGCGGCGCAGACCGCGGCGCGCGATACCGCGTGCCGCGGTCACCACGAGGTTCTCCGCCACGCTCCACAGCGGCAGTACCCCGGAACGCTGCCGGTCGCCCGGCACGTACGCCCGGGTGCCGCGCACCTTCGTGTCACGCCGCACCGGGTGCCACAGGCGTTCGAGCACCTCCTGCTGGCCTTGACCGGCCAGCCCGGCCAGGCCCACGACCTCACCCGCGCCGACCCGTACGGAGACGTCGCGCAGTCCGGGACCGGTGGCGCCGCGCAACTCCGCCAGCACCGGACGATCCCCGGAGGCGGCCTCGGCGGCCGTGATCCGCTCGTTCCCGGTCCTCGCGGCGACCTCGGCCCCCATCAGGGTCAGTACGTCGTGCTCGCCGAGTCCGCTCGCGGGCCGTTCGGCGATGACCGCCCCGTCGCGCAGCACGGCGACGCGGTCGGCCACCGAGAGGACCTCCCGGATGCGGTGCGAGATGAGCAGCACGGCCACGCCGCCCGCGGTGAGGGTGCGGACGTAGTCGTACAGCGAGCGCGCGGCGTCCGGGCCGAGGGACTCGGTGGGCTCGTCGAGGATCAGCAGGTCGAGCCGGTCGACCAGGCTGGCCCGGACGATCTCGACCATCTGGCGCTGGGCCAGCGACAGGTCCTCGATCCGGTCGCCCGGGGCCACCCCGTGGCCGGGGAACATCTCGTCGAGCCTGCGCCGTACGCCGTCACCGGCCGCCCGCCGCCAGCCCAGCCGGGGAAGGCAGTGGCGTGAGGAGACCCAGATGTTCTCCGCGACCGTGAGGTCGGGGCAGAGCGACGTCTCCTGGTAGGCCATCCGCACGCCGCGGAAGTCCCCGGCCCGCGGCCCGGCCTCGCCCGAGGCGTCCCGCCCGCACACCGTGACCGTGCCCTCGTCGCAGGCCTCCAGCCCGGCGAGGACCCGCATCAGCGTGCTCTTGCCGGCTCCGTTGTGGCCGACGAGGCCGAGCACCTCGCCGGCCCGTACCTCAAGGTCGACACCGGCGAGGGCCCGGGTGCGCCCGTACGTCTTGGTCACGCCCCTCGCGATCACGACGGGCTGCTGCTCGGACGGTCCCCCGCCTGTCTCCCGCGAAGCCGCGAGCGGCTTGGCGGCGAAGTTGTCGACGTGCATGAGGCGGCCTCCTCCGTGCCTTCCCCGCCTAACCGGCAGCCGTCGGGATCGGCGGCTGCACCGGCGCTCCACCGGTCTGCACGGCCTTGACCTGCTCGCGGAAGAGCTCACGCGTCCAGGGCCAGGCGGCGTACTCGTCGGGCTTGAGGACGGAGGCCCAGGCGTCCCGGTCCTTCTGCTCGACCAGGACGATCGGGAAGGTCATGTGCTTGGGGATGTCCCGCTTCTCCAGCAGGTCGAGCGCCTGCCACAGCGCGGCGACCGACTGGCCCGGGTCGGACATGACGGCCACCGAACCGTTGTCGATCTTGTTGTCCTTCCAGTAGCTCAGCGCGCGGCCGTTGGTCTCGAACGTCACCGCGGGAACCGGCTTGCCCGCCGTGGCGAAGGCCTGGGCGACGCCGTAGCCGTCGCCACAGCCGACGACGCCGTCGACCTTCGGCACACTCGACAGCACGCCGAGCACAGCCTTCTGCGCGGTGGCGCCGTCACACATCCCGTTCACCGTCGCGACGGTCTTCACACCGGGGTACTCACCGAGGATCTTCTTGGTGGTCTCGAGCATCTCGGCCTCGGGCTGCGAGCCGACGACACCCCGGCTGACGATGACGTTGCCCTTGCCTCCGATGCCTTCCAGCAGCGGCTTGGCCGCGTAGGTGGCCCAGTCGACGAAGCTGTTCTGCAGCACGTAGGCGCACTCCGACTCGATCGCGGAGTCGAAGACCACGACGGTGACGCCCGCGGAACACGCCTGCTGGATGACCGGCTTGAGCGCGGTGGGCGAGGCCGGGTCGATGAGCAGGGCGTCCGGCTTCTGCAGCAGGAGGCTCTTGATCTGGGCGACCTGCTCGGTCGCGGAGTTCTCTCCCGGCGCGTTGACGACCTTGTACTTGCTGATCAGGCCGTCGGCCTGGGCCTGGCCCGCCGCCGCCTCGAATTTGGCGATCATCGTCTGGCGCCAGCCGTTGCCGATGAAGCCGTTGCTCAGGGCGATGAACGGCTTCTCACCGGAGGTCTCCGCGGCGGCGCCGCCGGAGGTGCCGGCACCGGAGTCACCGGAGCCGCAACCGGCCGCCAGGACCGCGAGGGCGGTCAGTGACGCCGCCGAGGCCGCACGCCAGTGCCGGGATGTGGGACGGATACGCATCATGGTCTCCAGAGAGGGCAGGTCCGCCGAGGCGGTGCGAGTCGAGGCCGTGAACTCATCGCTCATAGGGGGCGTAGCGGCGTAGTCATTACAGACCTGTAGTGACAGGTACGCTAAATCCACGTTACGTGGATGTCAAGAGCCTCTTTTGTTCCTGCTCAGCGGGCAGATAGACGGGGATCCATCAGGCGCCACCGGATTCCTGTCACGACAGGATCGCCGTCCTGTCATGACAGGTCCGCCCATATGAAATGCTTTCCTGGACGCCCCCCGAGGAGGTTTCCGTGACGATGACGTATCCGCGCCTCGACCGCGACGGAACGGAGCCGCTGTGGATGCAGCTGATGCGCGCACTGCGGGCGACCATCGAGAGCGGTGAGTTCGGCGCGGACCGGCCGCTGCCGTCGGAGGCCGAGCTCACCGACATGTTCGGGGTCTCCCGAACCGTCGTCAGGGAGGCCCTGCGCGAGCTCGTGCAGCAGGGCCTGATCTATAAGATCAAGGGGCGGGGCGCCTTCGTCTCGCCACGCAAGACCGAACTGAACTTCATCGGGTCGATGTCCGGCTCCGCCGACGACCTGCGGGAGTCCGGCCGCCGCGTGACCACCCGGACCATCCGCCAGTCGCTCGGCGAGGCCGACGAGCGGGAGGCCGCCCTGCTGCGGATCCCACCCGGGGAACAGGTGGTCAGGCTGCGCAGGCTCCGGCGCGTCGACGGGCAGCCCTGGCTGCTCGTCGACACCGCCCTGCCCGCCCGCCTGGTGCCCGGCCTGGAGCGCGCCGTGCTGGAGAACCAGTCACTGTACGACCTGCTGCGGCGGCGCTACGGGATCGAGCCCGCCGCCGCCGACCGGTGGATCGAGGCCGCCTTCCCCAACCGCGAGGACGCCGCGCTGCTCGAGGTCTCCACCTCGACGCCACTGCTCGGCATCGAGTCGGTCGCCTGGATGCCCGACGGCACACGGTTCGAGGCCTACTACGCGCTGCACCGCAGCGACCGGACACGGTTCTACGTCGGCATTCGCTGACCGGAGGGCACCCCGGCCGGCGCGCCGAGGCGGAACATCTCCAGTTCGAGGCCGTAGAAGCGGCCGGTCAGTCCGGCCGGGGTCATGCCGAGCCTGCGGCAGACGGCCATGGAGGCGTCGTTGCCCGGCATGACGAGGGCGTACACCTCCTTGATCCCGGAGGCGAAGCCTCGTTCCACGGCCCCCCTGGCGGCCTCGGTCGCGTAGCCGTTCCCCCACGAGTCGGGGTGGAGGTGCCAGCCCACCTCGATCTCACCGTCCCCGCCGACGATCGGCTGGAACAGAACGGTTCCGGCCGCGACCCCGCTCCGCCGGACCTCGACGGCCCAGACACCGAACCCGCGGTCCCGCCGGTTCAGGGCGTGCCAGCGATCCACCGTCGCCGTCGCCTCGAAGTCACGGGGCGGCAGCCAGCGGGTGACCTCGTCACGGGTATAGATATCGGTGATCCGGTCGAGGTCGGCACGGTCGTGGGTCCACTCGCGAACGACGAGGCGTTCGGTCTGGTAAATGGCCATATGCCTACTTTGGCCCAGCCAGGCCGGCCGCGTGCCCGCGAGGAAAAGAGCGCGCCCGCTGTTCTCTTCGGCGGCATCCCGTGCCAGAATTTCATGGGGTGATGAATTATGACTCGGAACACGTGTGTGATCGCCGGGGGCGGTCCCGCCGGGGCGATGCTCGCGCTACTGCTGGCCAGGGCCGGCGTCGAGGTGACGCTCCTGGAGAAGCACGGCGACTTCCTGCGCGACTTCAGGGGCGACACCATCCATCCGTCGACCCTCCAGATCCTCGACGAGCTCGGCCTGGCCGAGGAATTTCACCGGCTCCCCCACCGCAAGATGTACGGGCTGGAGATCCAGACCGACGACACCACGGTGCCGATCGCCGACCTGTCAGGGCTTAAAGGCAAATATCAGTACATCGCCTTCGTGCCGCAGTGGGAGTTCCTCGACCTGCTGACCAGTGCCGCCGCCAGGTATCCGAACTTCCACCTCCTCATGGAGTCCGAGGTCCACGGAGTGATCCGCGAAGGCGACGCGGTGCGCGGGGTGCGCTACCGGGACGCCTCCGGCGAGCACGAACTGCGCGCGACGCTCACCGTGGCCGCCGACGGCCGCCGCTCCGACGTGCGCGAGGCCGCCGGGCTGGTCCCCGTGGAGCACGGGGTCCCGATGGACGTGGTCTGGTTCCGGCTGCCGCGCGAGCCCACCGACTCCGAGTCGGCGTTCCTGCGAGTGTCGGCGGGCCACCTGATGGTGTCGATCAACCGCGGGACCTACTGGCAGCTCGCCTACGTGATCCCCAAGAACGGCTTCGAGGCACTGCGCTCGGCGGGGATAGCGGCACTGCGCGAGCAGGTCGCCAGGCTCCTGCCCTTCCTGGCGGACCGGGTAGGGCTGCTGTCCGGCTTCGAGGACGTCAGCGTGCTGTCGGTCGCGCTCAACCGGCTGCGCCGCTGGCACCGGCCGGGACTGCTGGTCATCGGTGACGCCGCGCACGCCATGTCTCCGGTCTTCGGCGTCGGCATCAACCTGGCCGTGCAGGACGCGGTCGCCGCCGCGAACCTGCTGGCCGGACCGCTCGCCGCCGGGGCCGAGATCCCCGAGTCGCTGCTCGCGAGGGTCCAGCGGCGGCGCACCCCGCCCACCGTGATCACCCAGTTCGCCCAGCGCGTCGTCCAGAACCGGCTGATCCGGCCGGCGCTGACCGAGCGCACCCGCCCGGTGCGGCTGCCGCGCGACGTCGCCCGCCTTCCCATGCTGGGCCTGCTGGCCAGACGCTTCATCGGCCTGGGCGTCCTGCCCGAACACGTCGCCGACCCCTCGGGGTCTCACCAGGCATAAAGACCTTCTCACCATGTGGACAATCGGGTCCGTTCGCACAGCCGGTTGCAATAGCCTGGTATGTCGTGAGCATCAACCTCGATTCCTGGCGGCAGCTGCCTGCGGCGCAGCAGCCCGTGTGGCCTGACCGCGGCGAGCTGGACAAGGTCGTCACCGAGCTGAAGGGACTCCCGCCCCTCGTCTTCGCGGGCGAGTGCGACAACCTCAAGGCGGACCTGGCGGCGGTGACACGGGGCGAGGCCTTCGTCCTGCAGGGCGGAGACTGCGCCGAGACCTTCGCCGGCGCCACCGCCGACGACGTGCGCAACAAGCTCAAGACGCTGCTCCAGATGGCGATCGTGCTCACCTACGCGGCCAAGGTCCCCGTGGTGAAGATCGGCCGCATGGCCGGGCAGTTCGCCAAGCCCCGCTCGAAGAACACCGAGATCCGTGACGGCGTCGAGCTGCCCGCCTACCGGGGCGACATGGTCAACGGCTTCGACTTCACCGCCGACTCCCGCATCCCCGACCCGGGGCGGCTGCTGCGCGCCTACCACTCCTCCGCAGTGACGCTCAACCTGGTCCGTGCCTTCACCAAGGGCGGCTACGCCGACCTGCGCCAGGTGCACGCCTGGAACCAGGACTTCGTGGGCGAGTCCCCGGCCGGCAAGCGCTACGAGCAGCTCGCCCGCGAGATCGACCAGGCGCTGGCCTTCATGCGCGCCTGCGGGGCGGAGCCCGAGGAGTTCCACACCGTGGAGTTCTACTCCTCGCACGAGGCGCTGATCCTCGACTACGATCAAGCGCTCACCCGGATCGACTCGCGGACCGGCCAGCCGTACGACGTCTCGGCGCACATGGTCTGGATCGGCGAGCGCACCCGCCAGCTCGACGGCGCGCACGTCGAGTTCTTCGCCAGCATCCGCAACCCGATCGGCGTCAAGCTCGGCCCGGCGACCAGCGCCGAGGACGCCCTCGCGCTGATCGAGAAGCTCAACCCCGACAACGAGGCGGGGCGGCTGACCTTCATCACCCGGATGGGCGCGTCGAAGATCCGTGACCACCTTCCCGAGCTGGTGGAGAAGGTGACCGCGAGCGGCGCCCAGGTGGCGTGGATCTGCGACCCCATGCACGGCAACACCTTCGAGGCGCCCAGCGGCCACAAGACCCGCCGCCTGGACGACGTCCTGAATGAGGTGGCGGGCTTCTTCGAGGTGCACCGCGCGCTCGGCACCCACCCGGGCGGCGTCCACATCGAGTTCACCGGCGACGACGTCACCGAGTGCGTGGGCGGCGGTGCCGAGATCGTCGAGGACGACCTGGCCCGGCGCTACGAGACGGCCTGCGACCCGCGTCTCAACCGCGGCCAGTCGCTCGACCTGGCCTTCCGGGTGGCCGAGCTCTACCGCTCGGTCTGACACCCGCTCCCCTCGCGGCCCGGGCCCCTTTGAAGGGGCCCGGGCCGCGCGGGGGTCCGGCTCCACGCGAACGATCGAGAATCCGCGCAGGGGCTCACAGGTTCGCGGAGGCGATCCCCGAGCGTACGAAGGCCCGGTCCGTGTCAGCCCTTCTGGACACCGAGCTCGTTGGCGAGCTCGGCGCGGATCGCGTCCATGTCGAGTGCGCGGACCTGACCGATGAGGTCCTCGAGAGCGGGCTCGGGCAACGCGCCCGGCTGGGCGAAGACGACGATGCCGTCCCGGATGGCCATGATCGTCGGGATCGACGTGATCTCGAATCCCTGGGCGAGGGCCTGCTCGGCCTCGGTGTCGATCTTGCCGAACTTGATGTCCGTGTGCTTCGCGGAGGACTTCTCGAAAATCGGCCCGAAGGTGCGGCACGGTCCGCACCAGGCCGCCCAGAAGTCCAGCAGGACGATCCCCTCATCGGCGATGTCGTTGAAGTTCTTCTCGGTTACCTCGATGGTGGCCACCGTTGGCTCCTTCTGTCGTTCACATCTGTATGGCTGGCATAACCACTTCCCGTCCACGAGCATTCCATCCCGTCGGCCTCCGTCCCCCTCGAACCGGGTGACCTGGGAGGCCGCCGCCCGTGGGGGCCACGGGACCCGGGCTCACCGCGTCCCCGGTGTTCACCGGCCCGGCGAAAACATCGGCCGCCCCGGCCTGGGTGCCCCCATGATCGTTTCCTCGGTCGTCGCGGAGCTGCCCGGCTCGCCGGCCTGGCGGCCTGCCGGGGGAGAACGGGCGATGGCCCGGTGCCGATCGGCACCGGGCCACCGTCTGTCAGCCCTTGTCGGCCTGCGGGGGTTGGCCTACAGGGTGAGGCCGACGATCACAGGGTCGTGGTCGGAGGCGCGGAAGGCGTCGGGCTTGTACAGGCCCGGCGGGTTGTACTCGAGGTTGTAGTCGTAGATCCGGCTCTCATCGGAGTTGATGTGCCAGATCGTCGCGCTGGTCACCCGCTTGAGCAGGTCCTTCCCGACCAGGGCGTGGTCCAGCTCGCCGAGCTGGCCCTCGTACAGGTAGCTGTAGCGCAGCGGCTCGGGGACGAACCTCTTGGTCGTGCTGCTGAGGCCACCGGCCTCCAGGACGTCCATCGGGTCCTCCTCGCCGTAGGCGTTGAGGTCGCCGAGCACCATCGGGTTGGTCAGCTTCAGGTCCTTGATCAGACCCAGCGTGGCCTGTGCCTGGCGTACGCGCTCGCCGTTGTAGCAGCTCTGCCCGTCGCCCTGGTCGGCGTCGGGGCCCACGGCCTCCTCGTCGCAGCCCTTGGACTTGTAGTGGTTGACCAGCACGGTGAAGGACTTACCGCCCTGGACCCGGCGGAAGGTCTGGATCAGCGGGGGCCGCCGGAAGACCGGGTCGGTGGAGGACTGCGCCGCGCCCACCAGCTGGATCCTGGCCGGCTTGTAGATCATCGCCACCTGGATCACGTCGGTGCCCGGGTAGGGGTGGCTGAGCGCCGCGTAGGTACCCGCGCCGACCTCGGCGTTGAGCGCGTCGACCAGGGCCTGAATCGCGGTCTGGCCGTTGTTCTGGATCTCCATGAGGCCGACGACGTCGGCGTTGACCCCCTTGAGCGCGGCGACCAGCTTGGTGAGCTGGCGCTTCTGCTCCTCAGGACTGCTCGCGCCGCGCGAGCGGAGGGTGGTGAACCAGTTGAGTGCGTTGAAGCTGGCCACCTTGACGTTGCCGATGACCGGGAACGGGGCGGGCAGGCGCGGGTTGAGCGGCAGGAAGTTGAGCGGCTTGGTCGGCTGGAGCCGGTACTTGCCGAAGCCGTACCCCACGACGCCGGTGACGCCGAAGGCGGTGTCCCCCAGGCGGAGGCGCCGGTCGGCATAGGGGATCGTCGGCGGGTTCTCCACCGTGGAGGCGTCGTCCACCAGCAGGCTACGCCGCGCATTCTTGGCCGTGGTCACACCCGGCCGGTCGGTCGGCTGGAAGATGCGTCCCTCGGAGGAGACGGTGATCTCGCCGTACCGGCCCAGGTTGTAGTGGTCGCTGAGGGTGAGCGGCTCGGGGAAGGTGACGAGCATGTTCTCGACGGACTCGAAGGTCGTGCCCTCGGCGCGGGGCAGGCTCTGCTTGGCGGGCGCGATGGTGCCCGTGCCGCAGACGTCCACCGCGGTGACCGGTGACAGCTCGGTCCAGCCGTTGAACTCCACGACCCTGCCGGTGACCAGGACCCGGTCGCCGACCTTGACGTCCTTGAAGGAGCTGCGGGCGAAGGCGAACAGGCCCTCGGAGGTGGCCGGGTCGGCGTCCGGGGTCGGGTCCTGGAAGAAGAACCCGCTGAGCTGGCTCGTCTCCTGGAAGTCGGCGGTCACGATGCCCTCGACGCGGACGACCTGGCCGGCCAGCGGGCTGACGTCACCGCTGCCCTGCACCTGGGCGATCTGGTGGGTGACCGGGACCTCACACGGCTCCCCCGTCGGGGTGGGGGTCGGCGTGGGCTCCACCGTGGGTTCCACGGTCGGGGTGGGGGTCGGGGTCGGCGTGGGCGTGGGCTCGACGTCGCCGCACGGCGCGGCGTCGGTGGCCCGGTTGCGCGGCGCGGGGGCCGCGGCCTCCACGTCGGCACCGTTGTCGTCGGTGTCGGCGCAGCCGTGGTCCTTGCGCAGCCCCGCCGTGGTGACCGAGAGCCCGGGGGCCGCGGTGCCCTCGAAGTAGTTGGCGGTGCCGTAGCCGATCAGGTCGGCGATCAGCGCCGTCTGCTCCGGGGCGCACGGGACCGAGCCGCCGTTGCACGCCAGGCCCTGGGCCGAGCGGACAAGGGCCACCTTGCCCGCGGAGCCGCTCAGGTTGATCGTCCCGGTGCCGTCCGGGGCGGGCAGCGGTGAACCGTTGGCGCCGCCGGCCAGCTGGAGGAGATGGTACTGACCTGGCGCGAGCGTACCCGCCAGGGGGACGACCGGGTTGGCGGCGAAGTTTCCGGTGCCGGTGGCGCTGGCGTACTGGACGGACCAGCCGTCCAGTACCACGGGTGCGGCGCTGCGGTTGAACAGCTCGACATAGTCGTTGGTGAGTGGCGCGCCGGTGCTACCGCCACCACCGTAGACCTGGCTGATGACGACGGTGCCCGGCTCCGCCAGGGCCGGGGATGAGACGAGGGTCGCGACGCCGGTGGCGGCGAGGCCGACGGTCACGAGGGCGGCGAACGCCCGGGATAAAGCACGCATGACCGGGAGCGTAGAGCTGGATGGATTCCAGGACATCAACCCATAAGTGGATATAAGGCGAATTCAAGAATCTTGACACTTCATGTCTATCCAGCCCGGTCAGATATGGCTTTCCTTGACCTAGAAGTCGCTTGCCTTGGCGCCTGCGGGTATCACTGCGGTTATGAGAACTCTGGACATGGGTTGGGACACCTGCGCCGCCTCCCTGGAGTGCGCCGGATCCGCGCGGCAGCCCTACGGGCGCTGCCTGGCCCATCTGGACGCCACCGAACTCGACGAGGTCGTCCGCGGCCTCTCCCCCGGTTCCGCGATCGACCTGCGGGCCACCGTCGTCGGCCAGGACCTGCTGGAGCGGATCCTCTCCGCGACCCGCGGGCGCCTGGGCCGGGCTCGGTTCGACTGGGCGACCTTTCCCGAGAGCGTGCGGTTCTGCGACATCGTGTTCGGCGGGGACGTCTCCTTCGACCACGCGCGTTTCCAGCGCCTCGCCTCGTTCTTCAACGCCAGGTTCGCCCGCAACGTCTCCTTCAGGGAGGTCAGGTTCGATCGGGAACTCTCCCTGCACGGTGTCGCCATCACCGGGCACGCGGCCTTCGACCGGGTGTCCATCGACGGCGACGCACTGTTCGGAGGAGCGCTTTTCGACCGGACCGCGTCCTTCGAGCAGGCCGACTTCCATGGTTTCGTCACCTTCGACGGCACCGGATTCACCGGCGACGCGACCCTGAGGGGCTGCAGGTTCCGCCGTACCGTGTCGTTTCGCAAGACGAGCTTCGGTGGGCTGGCCGGGTTCGACGGGGCCCGTTTCTCGGCGGGCGGCTACCTGGCCCCGATCTCGGTCGGCCGCCACCTGACCCTCGCCGGGGCCTGGGCGGGCAAGGGTCTTGACGTGACCACCGGCGGATGCTCGGTGGACCTGCGGCGGCTGGAGGTGGGCGGGCGGCTGACCGTCCGGCTCGACAACGCGCGGGCCGACCTGGAGGGAGCGACCCTGCGCGGCCCGGCCACGGTGCGGGGCCGGGACGGCGCCCGGGTGACCTCGCTGCACGAGGTGGACGCCGAGCAGCTGGAACTCTCCGACCTGGACCTCAGCACCTGCCTCTTCACCGGAATGCGCCACCCCGAGGGTCTCCGGCTGAGCGGCTGCGCGCTCGCCGTCGTCCCGCGCAGGCCATGGCCCCGGCTGCGCTGGTGGCCCCTGCGGCGCGCCCCGGACCACGGCTGAGACGCCCCCACGGGATCCGAACGTGTGCCGGCTCCGGGTCTTCTCAGGGTGGTCCCCGATGCGGAGTCCCGGACGGGCGACCAGGATGGGAGACCCGTACCCTGAACGGGGATCGGGCCGCTGGAGAGCATCTGGAGAGCACCATGGCAGGCAGCGGGGTCATCGACGACTACGTGACCGGGCTCAGCCGCGCTCTCCGAGGTCCCAGGGGACCCAGGCTTGACATGATCACCGAGGCCCGCGACAGCCTGCTCGACACCGCCGAGGCGCTGGAGGGCGACGGCCTGGGGCGCGAGGAGGCCGAGCGGACCGCGGTCGAGGAGTTCGGGACGATCGGTGAGATCGCGCCGGGCTACCAGGAGGAGCTGTTCATCGCGGCGGGCCGCAGGCTGGCCACCGTGCTGTTCATCACCGTGCCGCTCACCACGGTCATGTGGAGCGTGATCTGGAAGATCTTTCCTGCCGCTCCGACGGTGTACGAGACCAGGCCCGACTGGTTCGTCCCGGTCGCCCGGGGGCTGGACATCCTTCAGATGCTGATCGGCGTGCTCGGCGGGGTCGCGCTGTTCGCGCTGGGCCGGGGGCTGCGCAGGATCAGGCAGCCGCGGCTCGTCACCCGGTTCCTGGGCCTGCTCGTCTGGGCGATGCTGCCGGTCCTGCTCGCGCTGACCGGGGCACTGATGTTCGGCTCCAACGGGCCGGCCGACTTCGGCGACTACCCACCGGGGGCCGGCGTGGCGCTGGTGAGCTTCCTGTTCTGGGGCCTGCAGCTCTACGGCGCCTTCAAATGCCTGAGCCTCACCCGCCGCGGCCCCGTCCCCGCCTGCGCATAGTCCCCGCCCCGCCGGGGGTCAGCGGGTGGTCCGCGGCTCCAGGACACTGCCGATGGCTCCGGCGAACCGCTGCCAGGCGGAGCGCTCGCCGGCGAGGGCCGTGCGCCCTGAGGAGGTCAGCCGGTAGGTGCGCCGCTTGCGCCCGCCCACCGTGGCCCACTCGCTGGCCAGGTATCCCGCCTGCTCCAGCCGGCGCAGCGCCGGGTAGACCGTGCCCGTCGGCACGTTCAGCGCGCCGCCGCTGCGCGCCTGGAGCGCCTCGATGATCGCGTAGCCGTGCAGCGGTTCGTGCTCCAGCACGGAGAGCAGCAGGGCGTCCATGTGGCCGCGGAGCGCGTCGGTGTTCACGCGATCGCCTCCGCGGGCCGGGCGGATCCCTCGTCGCCGCCCCCGGCGGCCCGTTCGCTTCGCTCACTCACGTCGTCAGCCTACCTTTCGCATAGGCATGCTACATGTAGGCGTCCTACATGTAGAGTGCCTATAGGTAGACAGACATAACAACGGAGGTGAGAGTGTGGACGTGCTCGACCTGGCCCGGACGCAGTTCGCCGTGACGGGAAGTCTTCACTTCCTGTTCGTCGTGCTGACCCTGGGCCTGGCCCCCCTGATCGCGATCATGCACACCCGCTACGCCATCACCGGCAGGCCGGTCCACGAGCGGGCGACCCGCTTCTGGGGCCAGATCTATGTGATCAACTACGCGCTCGGCATCCTCACCGGGCTGGTGATGGAGTTCCAGTTCGGCATGAACTGGAGTGGTCTCTCGCACTACGCCGGCGATGTCTTCGGGGCACCGCTCGCGATCGAGACGCTCGGCGCGTTCTTCCTGGAGTCCACCTTCCTGGGTCTGTGGATCTTCGGCTGGCACCGGCTGCCCAAATGGCTCCATCTGGCGTGCATCTGGGTGGTGACGCTGACCGCCTATGTCTCCGCCCTCTGGATCATGGTGGCCAACTCGTTCCTGCAGAACCCCGCCGGGGCCGTGGAGCGGGACGGCCACCTGGTGCTGACCGACTTCGGCGCGCTGCTCACCAACCCGATGCTGACCATGGCGCTGCCGCACGTGCTCGGCGCGGGCCTGTGGACCGGTGGTTTCGTGATGCTGGGGGCCAGCGCGTACCAGCTGTTCAGGCGCACCGCCGAGCGGGAGTTCTTCACGAGCTCGCTCCGTACCGGAGTGATCGTCTCGCTGGTCGGCTCACTGATCACGGTCGGTTTCGGCTACGCGCAGTTCGACCCGATCTCCCAGTTCCAGCCGGACAAGTTCGACGGCGCCCTGGCCGGCACCGGACTCGGCTTCATGATCATGATTGGTCAGCTGTTCCAGGCCCTCATCATGTTCGTGCTGGCGCCGACCGTGTACTGGCTGCCGCGCTGGCGTTGGGCGCACCCCCTGCTGATGGCGATGACCCCGCTGCCCTTCCTGGCGGCGATCCTCGGCTGGCTGACCAGGGAGTCGGGGCGGCAGCCCTGGATGATCAATGGCAGGCTCACCGTCGCCGACGCCATGTCCCCCGGGCTGACCTCGGGGATGGTCACCGTCTCGCTCATCGCCTTCGGCGGCGTGCTCGGCCTGCTCGCGCTCGTCGACTACCTGCTGATCGCCCGTACCGTACGGCGCGGGCCCGCCGCCGCCACCCTCGGCGCGAGCGCCCCCGCCGACCCCAACGAGCGCGCGCACGCGCTCAGCTACTAGGGAGCCGATCGTGGACATCCTCTGGCTGGGCGTGTTCGCCCTCCTGCTGATCGGCTACTTCGCCCTGGAGGGCTTCGACATCGGGGTGGGCATGCTGCTGCCCGTGCTCGGCAGGACGCAACGGGACAGGGACGAGATCGTCACCGCCATGGCGCCGTTCGTCCTGGCGGGCGAGGTGTGGCTGGTGGCCGTGGCGGGCGTGCTGTTCGGCGCCTTCCCCGCGATCGAGGGAGAGGTGCTGTTCGGCCTCTACCCGCTGGTGGTGCTGCTGCTGGTGTCGTGGATCCTGCGCGACGCCGGGCTCTGGTTCCGCCGCCGTGCCGACGGGAGCGCATGGCGTACGACCTGGGACTGGGCGATCTGTGCCGGCTCCTGCGGCCTGGCACTGAGCTGGGGCATGGCACTGGTCGCGCTGGCCGGCGGCCTGTCGGGACCGACGATCAGCCTGCTCGGGCTGGCGGGCGCCCTGGTGATGGCCGCGCTGTTCGCCCTGCACGGCTGGACGTTCCTCTCCTGGCGGCTGCCCGAGCGGATGACCGGGGCGCGCCGCACCGGGTGGGCGCTCCTGGGCTCGGCGTGCGCCGCGGCCGCGCCCGTCGCGGCGCTGCTCGCCGTGCTCGCCCCCTGGCTTCTGGACCATATGGCACCCGCCGGTACGTTAAGTGTGCTGAGTGTCATGATTCTGCCGTTCGCACCGATCATGGTGGGTGCGCAAGTATGGGTGTGGCGGGCGTTCGGCCCCGGGCGTGCCGCCGGTCGGGTTCCGTCGTTCTTCTGAGGTCTCTAGGGTTGGCATGCACAAGGATCTGGTACGGCTGGCGTTGGGTGAGCGGGCCGTCCGCCGTCATCTGGCCGTGTGCCTGGCCGCCGCCGTCCTGGCCGGGTTGCTCATCCTCCTCCAGGCTGAGCTGCTCGCCGGGGTGCTGTCCGGGCGGTTCGCGGCCCCGGCCCTGATCCTGCTGGCCCTGGTCGTCGGCGCCCGGGGGCTGCTCACCCTGGTGCAGGGAACGGCCGCCGGGCGGATGAGCAGCGGGGTGAAGTCCACCCTGCGCCACCGCCTGCTGGCGCGGCTGCAGGAAGCCGGCCCCGCCAGGCCGGCCTCGGTGCGTTCGGGAGAGCTGGTGACGCTGACCGGCCGCGGTCTGGACGCCCTCGACCCCTATCTGTCGGGCTACCTGCCCGCGGTGGCGGTCGCGGGCGTCGTGCCGATCGCGGTGCTCGTCCGGCTTTTCACCGCCGACCTGGCCAGCGCGGTGATCGTGCTGGTCACGCTGCCGCTCATCCCGATCTTCGGGGCGCTGGTCGGCATGCACACCAAGGCCGTCACCGAACGCCAGTGGAGGGCCCTGTCCCGCCTCGGCGGGCACTTCCTGGACGTGGTCCGGGGCCTTCCCACGCTGCGCGCCTTCGGCCGGGCCCGCTACCAGGCCGAGGTGATCCAGCGGGTGGCCGACGCCCACCGGGTCGCGACGATGCGCACGCTGCGGGTGGCCTTCCTGTCCTCGCTGGTGCTGGAGCTGGCCGCGTCGCTCTCACTGGCCCTGGTCGCCGTGCCGGTGGGCCTGCGGCTGCTGTCGGGCTCCCTTGACCTGTCGACCGCGCTGCTGGTCCTGCTCCTGGCGCCCGAGGCGTACCTGCCGCTGCGCAACATGGGCAGCAGGTTCCACGCGGCGATGGAGGGCGTCGCCGCCGCCGACGAGGCGTTCGCCGTGCTCGACGGCCACGCGGAGGCTCCGCGTGGCGCGCCCGCCGCCGGGCACCCGGGCCCCGGAGCGACGACGGCGCCGGAGATCCGGCTGGAGCATGTCACGGTGCGCTACCCGGGCCGTGCGGAGGCCGCACTGGAGGACGTGTCACTGGTGATCGCCCCCGGCGAGCGAGTGGCCCTGGTCGGCGAGAGCGGCGCGGGCAAGAGCACCCTGCTCCACCTGCTGCTCGGCTTCGTCACCCCTGCCGAGGGCCGGGTGCTCGTCGACGGCACCGAGATCGGCGACCACGACCCCTGGCGGGCGCGCCTGGCGTTCGTACCCCAGCGCCCGCACCTCTTCGCCACCTCGGTGGCCGACAACATCAGGCTCGGCGCCCCCGGCGCGACGATCGACGAGGTCAGGGCCGCGGCACGGGCCGCGCAGGCGGAGGAGTTCATCCTGGCGCTGCCCGAGGGCTACGACACGGTGCTCGGCGAGCGCGGGACGAACCTGTCGGCCGGGCAGCGGCAGCGGGTCGCGCTCGCCCGCGCGTTCTGCCGCCCAGGAGCCGGACTGCTCCTGCTGGACGAGCCGACCGCGCGGCTCGACGGCCGCAGCGAGAGCGCGGTCGTCAGCGCGACCCGCGACCTCGCCGAGGGCCGCACCGCCGTGATCGTCGCCCACCGGCCCGCGATGATCGAGCTGGCCGACCGGGTGATCCGGATCGCCGACGGCCGCGTGGTGGCCGGGACGCGAGAGGAGATCGCCTCCCCATGACCGATGTCAACGAGGTCCCGGCAGGCAGGACGCGCGGGCGGATGACCCTTGCCGTGGCGGCGGGGGCGGCGGCCGAGCTGGCCGGGCTCGGGCTGATCGGGTCCGCCGGGTGGCTCATCACCAGGGCCGCCGAACAGCCGCCGCTGGCGGCACTGAGCGTGGCGATCGTCGGGGTCAGGGTGTTCGCGACGACCAAGGGGGTCTTCCGGTACGGGGAGCGGCTGGCCGGACACGACGTGGCGCTGCGAGCCCAGGCGACGACCAGGGAGCGGCTCTACCAGGCGCTCGTCCCCGCACGACCGCTGAACCAGCGGGGGGCCGACCTGCTCAGCCGCATGGTCGACGACACCGACGCGGTGCAGGACCTGCTCGTACGATGCCTGCTTCCCGCCGCCGCGGCGCTGATCACCGGTGTGGCCGCGATGGTGATCGGGCTGTTCCTGCTCCCGGCCGCGGCGCTGGTGCTGCTGGCCGGGCTGCTGGTGGCCGGGGTACTGATCCCCGCGGGCACGGCCACCGCCGCACGGCGCTGGTCGGCGCGGATCGCCCCCGCACGGGCCGACCTGGCGGCCCGGGTCGCCGACCTGGTGCACGGCGCGGCCGACCTGGCCGCCTACGGGGCGAACGAGCGGGCTCTGGCCGCCGCCGCCGAGGCCGACACCCGGCTGGCGGCGCTGGAGCGCCGGCAGGCACGGGCGAACGCGGTGGCCTCCGCCCTGGGCGTGCTCACCCAGGGCCTGACCGTGGCGGCGATCGTCCTGGTGGCGCAGAGCTCCGGGGCGGGCTCCGTGGCCACCGCGGTGCTCGCGCTGACCTCGCTGGTCTCCTTCGAGCCGGTGCTGCCGATGGCCTCGGCCGCCGAGCGGCTGACCGGGGTGCTCGCCGCCCTGCGCCGCCTGCGGGAGGTCGGCGCGACCGCTCCGGCGGTGGCGGAGCCGGCCACCGCGGTCGAGGTGCCCGCCGGGGCGCCGACCATTGAGATCAAGGACCTGGTGGTCCGGCACGGCGCCGGCCGTGCCCCCGCGCTGGACGGGGTCAGCCTCACCCTCACTCCCGGCAGGCGGGTCGCCCTGGTCGGCCCCAGCGGTGCCGGCAAGAGCACCCTGCTGTCCGCCCTGATGCGCCTGGTCGAGCCCGAGTCGGGGACGATCAGGGTCAGCGGGGTGGACGTCCGGGAACTGGCGTCCGACGACGTCCGGCGGGTGATGACCGGGCTGACGCAGGACCCGTACGTGTTCCAGGCCTCGGTACGGGACAACCTGCGGCTGGCGGGCCCCGAGGCCTCGGACGAGGAGCTCACCGAGGCCCTGCGGCGGGCGCGCCTGGAACGCTGGGTGGAGCGGACCGGCTGGGACGCCGTCCTCGGGGAGGACGGGCGGACGGTGTCCGGTGGGCAGCTGCAGCGGCTGGCACTGGCCCGGGCGCTGCTGAACGACCCTCCGGTGCTGCTGCTGGACGAGCCCGCCGAGGCACTGGACGAGACGACGGCGGACGCGCTCATGGCCGACCTGCTGGACGCCACCCGCGGCCACACGACGCTGCTCGTCACCCACCGCCTGCGCGGGCTGGAGCGGGTGGACGAGATCGTCGTGCTGGAGAACGGCTCGGTGACGCAGCGGGGCAGCCACCAGGAGCTGGTCTCCTCCCCCGGCTACTACCGCGACCTGTGGCACTCCGAGGCGCTGACCGCCTGCCGGTGACGCCTTGGTCACCTGCACACCGTCCCAATCGTCTCCGGCCGGGGGCGAAACAAGTGATCTTGGCCGAATGGACGAACAACTCACCGCTATTAGGAAAACCGGACGAATTCCGCCACCCCCAACCTGTCATACCGTCGCGGTAACCACGCATCGGAGGGCTGGCACGTGTCCGTTGAGCTCCACCACCGCGCCGTCGTCGCGGATACCCACAACGACCTGCTGATGGCCGTCACCGCCAGACCTCCTCGGCGGTGGGCGTCGTTCTTCCGCGAGCGCTGGCTGCCGCAGCTGCGCGA
>NZ_JBSFWD010000072.1:0-36781 GCF_053592655.1 Streptosporangium sp. NPDC002607 | reverse complement strand
GGGGGGGCGGGGGGGCGGGGCGCGCGTCGCTTGTGTGGGGGTTTTTTTGGTCGGGGGGCCTTAGCTGGTGGGGCTCCCCGCCCTACCGGGGGGCCCCCCCCCGCGCCAGGAGATCAGACCCTGAGTGTGAGGACGTGCTCGACCAAGGTGATCAAGGTCGATTTCACCGCGTCCCTGGACCGGGCGTCGGTCCGGACGACGGGGATGTGCGGGGCGATCGTCAGAGCCTCCCGCACCTCCTCCTCACCGTGGATGTGCGATCCGCCGAACCCGTTGAGGGCCACGACGAACGGTAGTCCGGCCTCCTCGAAGTAGTCGATCGCCGGGAAGCTGTCGGCCAGCCGCCGGGTGTCGACGAGCACGATCGCACCGATCGCACCCTTCACGAGGTCGTCCCACATGAACCAGAACCGGTGCTGACCCGGCGTACCGAACAGGTACAGGATCAGGTCGCGGTCCAGCGAGACCCGGCCGAAGTCCATGGCGACCGTGGTGGTTCGCTTTGTCGGGATGTGCGAGAGGTCGTCGACGTCCGCGCTGGCCTCTGTCATCACCGCTTCCGTGGTCAGCGGCATGATCTCGGAGACCGCGCCGACAAAGGTCGTCTTGCCGACACCGAACCCGCCGGCGACGACGATCTTCGTCGACGTCATCCCGGCGTCAGAGCCTGCGAAGCCCACTGAGCACCCTTTCAAGCAAATTGAGATCCGGCTTACCCGCATCCAGCGACGGCTGATGGATCTGCACCAGGCCCTCGGCCGCCATGTCCGCGATCAGTACCCGGGTCACGCCAAGTGGCATGCGCAACAGGGCAGAGAGCTCGGCAACCGAGCGCACCTGCCGGGACAACGAAATGATCGCCTGATATTCCGTGGAGAGCGTGGCGGGATCCACCCCCGCCAACGTCGCCGAGGAGACCAGTGCCTCGAGAGCTAGCTGCATCCGGGGGGCGGTCCTGCCCCCGGTCACAGCGTACGGGCGAATCAACCGGTCTCGCCCGCTCTTGGCCTGAGACGTGTTCTGGGGTTCCTCCCCCGGTCCACGCCAACCTGGTGCGTCCATATCACCCCCCTATCGCTGAACCGACTGCAGTTCGGCCCGTAGCGCAGGCGTAAGCGCCTGCCCGGCACGCTCTGCGAGCAGTGTCATCTGGTAGGCCACCAGGCCCATGTCACAGTCCGGCGAGGCCAGTACGGCCAGCGCGGAACCATCGCTGATCGACATGGTCAGCAGGAGGCCCCGCTGCATCTCGATCACTGTCTGTGCCACAGGACCACCCTCGAAGACTCGTGAGGCGCCCTGGGTGAGGCTGATCAGACCGGCCGTGATCGCGGCGAGCTGGTCCGCCCGGTCCTTGGGAAACCCCTGGGAGTAGGCCAGCGGGAGCCCATCCGCGGAGACGATCACCGCGTGCGCCACTCCGGGCATCTCCTTGACGAACTCGGTGATCAGCCAGTTGAAGCCGCGGGCGGCCTGGCTGAGTTGGTTGTTCACTGCTGGTTCTCTCCCTCGACGGCCTTGGCGCGCTCGCTCATCTCAGCGCGTCCCTGCCGTACGCCTTGCTGGAAACTGGACAGGCGGCTGCGCACCCGATCCGCCGATATCGGCGGCATCGAGGGGGCCGGCGCAGCCGGTGCCGCCGAGGCGGCTCCGGGAACGAGGTTCGCCTTGGGCACCCGCTTGGGAAGGCCCGCTCCGGTCACGCCGCCCTCCACCGGCTTCTTGGCGACCTCGGCGGCCGCCCAGCCCTGATCCGAGGGGGTGCTCCACGGCTGCCTGTCGGCCGCGGGCGCGGCCGGCCTGGGCGGCTGTGCCTGTTGCTGCGGCGGCTGTGCCTGCTGCTGAGGCTGCGGCGCGGAGTGCGAGATCTGCGGGAAGTTCTGGGTCTCCAGTCCCTGCGGACCCCGCCTGACCCGCTGCTCCAGCAGCCGGGGCCTGGCCTCGGCGACGGGCTCGGGACCGGGCTCTGCCTCCTGCTCCTGTTCCGGCTCGGGTACGACGGACGTGCTGCTGCGGAACCAGTCGGACCCCACCGCCGCGAAGATCGGCAGGAACTCCTCCGGCTCCGGTTCCGTCGGCGAGACCTCGACCGCGGGAAGGGCCTGGGTGTTCTCCACCGGCTCCAGCCGCTGCGGTGTCCACAGATCGGACGAGGAGGTCTCGGGCCAGGCCGAGGGGAACGACGGCGCCGGGGTCGACGCCAGCGGCGACGACCACAGGTCCTCCACCGCGGAGGCGGGCACCACCGGCCCCGACCAGAGATCCCCGGACATCGGCGCCGGCACCTGGGGAGGCGTCTGAGGCGGAGCCTGGGCGGGCTGTCCGAGGCCGGTCGGCGGCCGGCCGCCGCGCCCGGCGCCGGTCCCGAACGGGTCCGGGTTCGGAGCGGAGCCGAACGGGTCGGGGTTCACCGAGGAGAACGAGCTTGCGGGACCGCCGAAGGAACCGGACGGCATACCGCCCTGCCCGGCCATCGCCATCTCGGGCATCACCGTGCCCTGGGCCACCACCTGCACCGGCAGGAGCACGACGGCGCTCAGGCCGCCGGTCTCCGGGCGCCTGAGCTGGACCCTGATCCCGTGGCGCATGGCCAGGCGGCCGACCACGAACAGGCCCATCCGGCGGGAGACCGACAGGTCCACCGCGGGAGGCTCGGCCAGCCGGCGGTTGGCCTCGGCCAGTTCCTCGTCGCTCATGCCGATGCCCGCGTCGGTGACCGCCAGGATGACGGCGCCCATCTCGTTGCCGTTGCTGGTCACCGTGATCTTGGTGTCCTGCGGCGAGAAGAAGATCGCGTTCTCGACGAGCTCCGCGACCAGGTGGACGATGTCGTTGACAGCCTGGCCGATGATCGAGATACCCGACTCGACCCGGAGGTTCACCCGCTCGTAGTTCTCGACCTCCGACAGCGAGGCGCGGACGACGTCGCTGAGCGGAACCGGCTCACTCCACCGGCGGCTCTGCTCCTGACCGGCGAGGACCAGGAGGTTCTCGGAGTTCCGGCGCATGCGGGTGGCCAGGTGGTCCAGCTTGAAGAGGCTGCCGAGCCGGCTCTCGTCCTGCTCACCCTGCTCCAGGTCGTCGATGAGGTCGATCTGGCGTTCCACGAGCGACTGGGTGCGCCGGGAGAGGTTGACGAACATCGCGTTGATGTTGCTTCGCAGCCGGGCCTCGTCACCCGCCAGCCGGATGGCCTCGCGGTGGACCTCGTCGAAGGCCCTGGCCACTTCCCCGATCTCGTCACGGGAGGCCACCCCGATGGAGGGCACCTCGATGTTCGGAGCGTGGTCTCCGGACTCCCGCAGCACCCGGACGGTCTCGGGCAGCCGGGTGTCGGCCACCTCAAGCGCCTCGCTGCGCAGCTTGCGCAGCGGCCGGACGAGCGTGCCGGCCACCCAGGCGGTGATGAGCAGGATCAGGACCAGCAGGACCAGGATCGAGACACCGGAGATCGCGGCGCTGCGCTGCTCGGCGCTCTCCATCTCCTGGCTGCGGGCGACCACCGCGGCCGACAGGCCGCGCTCGACGGTCCGCATGTTGTCCACGATCGCGGAGGAGGCGGTGTACCAGGTGTCGGCGCTCCTGAGCCAGCCGCCGCCGATCCGCTCCAGCGGCTTGTTCTCCCGCATGAGGGACATGACAAGGGCGCGCATGGAGTCGGCCTGGTCGACCTTGGGACCGTTGACCACGTCGCGGAAGCGCTTGATCTCGGCGGCCGAGGCGGTCGCCCGGAAGGCGTTTTCCTCGCTCAGCTGGCTCCGGTACGCGCCCAGCAGGTCGGCGGGGTCGTCGAAGTCGAACTTGCGGTCCAGGAAGCTGACCAGGAGGGTGCCCCGCTGCCTGGCGACCTGCTCCTTGGCCCGGGTCAGCGCGCCCAGCGCGAGCGCGTCACCGATGAGGCGCTCGTCGCCACCGCTGCGGCCCAGGTCGTCGTGGAGGGTGATGAAGTCGGTGATCATCCGCGAGTACATGCCGAGGGCCGCCCGGGGCAGCACGCTGCCGTCGGTCATCAGCCTGCGCAGGCCGGGGAGACCGTTGAGCCAGCGGCGGATCTGGGCGACCTCGGTACGGACGCGGACCGCCTGCGACTCGTCGAGGCCCTCCATGGCGGCCAGCGTCTGCTTGCTGCTCCGGTCGACCACCCCACGCTGCTCCCTGACCTTGGTGAGCCGGGAGCGAGTGGCACCGGCGACGTACCAGGCGGTGAGGTCGCGCTCCTCGGCCATCTCGTGGGCGAGCGTGCCGAGCGACTCGACCAGTGAGGCGACCTCGGTCATCCGGCGGTACTCACCGGCCGTGGCGAGGGCGGTGGTCAGCTGAAGTCCGGTGAGCAGGACGGCCGCGGCGGTCGGGAGCAGGATCAGCGCGACCAGACGGGGACGCACGCGCCAGTTCGCCGGCAGGAGTCGACTGCCCACCCCTGACGCGCGGTGGCTCCGGCGGTCTTGTGTCATCACTGGCCTACGTAACCCCTCGCCGGATTTGGAAGCGGCGAAAGCAATTTGAGCACATCCTTTATGTCACTTCGAATGGAGTAAATGCCGATAAATCCCCGCAAAAAGGACATACGGCTACAAAGTTTTCAGGCCGGCCGGAAGGAATCCTTCACCTCCGGAGCCTGGTGCTTGATCATCAGGTGGCGGGTCACAGAGTATTCCCCAACCGCCTCCTGACTCATGTCCTTGCCGAAGCCGCTCCCCTTGACCCCGCCGTGCGGCGCCTCAGAGGCGATGGGCAGATGGTCGTTCACCCAGGTCACGCCCACATCGAGCCGATGCGACACACGCAGCGCCCTGGCCACGTCCCTGGACCAGACCGATGAGGCCAGCCCGTAGACGGTGTCGTTGGCCAGCCGGACCGCCTCGTCCTCTCCGTCGAAGGGCAGGGCGACCAGTACCGGACCGAAAAGTTCACCCTGAACGATCTCACTGTCCTGGGTCGCGCCGGAAACCAGCGTGGGCGGGTAGTAGAACCCGGGCCCTTCGAGCGGGGCGCCGCCGCAGAGCACGGAGGCGCCCGCGGCGACGGACCGCTCCACGAAGCCGTGCACGCGGTCGCGGTGCACCGCGGAGATCAGCGGGCCGATGTCGGTGGCCGGATCCCAGGGGTCGCCCACACTGACCCGCGCCAGCGTCGCGTGCAGCGCCTCGACCGCCTCGTCGTACACCTCCCGGGAGATGTAGACACGAGTCGCGGCCGTGCAGTCCTGGCCGGTGTTGTAGGTGGCGCCCATCGCGACGCCCCTGGCCATCTCGGACAGGTCCGCGTCACCGAAGACCAGCGCCGGAGCCTTGCCGCCGAGCTCCAGGTGGACCCGCTTCAGGGAGCCCGTGGCACCGCGCATGACCGCGCGGCCGGTCGCGGTGGAGCCCGTGACGCTCACCATGTCGACGCCCGGGTCGGTGACGAGGGCCTCGCCCACCTCGGCGCCGCCCAGCACCACCTGGAGCAGGCCGTCGGGCGCGCCGGCCCGGGCGAACAGCTCGGCCATCCGCAGCGTGGTGCCCGGCGTCTGCGGTGCGGGCTTGATGACCACCGCGTTCCCCGCGGCGAGCGCGGGGCCGATCTTCCACACCGCCATGACCAGGGGGAAGTTCCACGGGGCGATCGATCCGACGACGCCCACCGGACGACGCACCAGCACCGAGGTGTAGCCGGAGCTGAGCACCCCCGCACCGGTGCCGTCCAGTGAACGGGCCGCCCCGGCGAAGAAGCGGAGGTTGTCCGCCGCGAACGGCAGCTCGCCGTCGCGGAAGACCGCCGCGGGCTTGCCCGTCTCGACGACCTCCAGCCGGGTGAGCTCCTCGGCGTCGGCCTCGACGAGATCGGCGAAGCGCAGCAGCACCCTGGCCCGCTCGGCCGGGGTCGCGGCGCTCCATTCCCGGAACGCCACGCGGGCCCGCCGCACGGCGGCGGCCACCTCCTCGATCGGGGTGTCGGCGATCTCCTCCAGGAGCTCGCCGGTCGCCGGATTGATCAACTTGCCCATGGAACTTCCCTCATCGTGGTGGTGCGGAGAGCCGTCAGGCGCCGGCCTGCTCGATCAGGTCGGCCGCCCTGCGCAGGCCGTCCCGCCCGCGGATCTCCTCGCCCGCGGCTGCCAGGCGCTCGCGGAGCGCGCCGTCGCCCAGGAGCCTGTCCAGCGCGCCGGTCAGCTCCTCGTCGGAGAAGGCGTAGGTGGACAGGCGCACACCGTAGCCGAGTTCGTGGACGCGCTGCGCGTTGTCGTACTGGTCCCAGAACAGGGGCAGCAGGATCATCGGCTTGCCGAAGTGCAGCGCCTCGGTGGTGGTGTTGTTGCCGCCGTGCGTGATGACCAGGTCGACCATAGGAATGATCTTGGTCTGCGGGACGAACTCGGCGCCCCACATGTTGTCGGCCAGCTTGATCTCCTCGTGCAGCGGACCCATCGACACGATGAAGCGGTGCGGGGTGGTGGCCAGCACGTCGATGACCCGCTGCATGAGCGAGACGTCCGCCGAGCCGAGCGAGCCCAGCGAGAAGTAGACCAGCGAGCCGTCCCGCCCGGCCAGCGACGCGGGGAGCTCGAAGCCGCCGTCCGTCTCGCGCACCGAGGAGTCCAGGCGGTGCCAGGAGTCGCCCAGCGGCCGGGCGTCGACGTAGTCGGCGATCTCGGGGAAGACGTAGAGGTTGAGGTCACCCTCGTGGATGAAGTCCAGGTCCGGCAGCGGGTCGGCGCCCTGCTCGACGACCCACTCGTTGAAGGCGGTCCAGATCTCGCGGTGGGTGCGGTCGTACTCGGCGTTGAAGGCACCCCACTGCGACCGGTCGTCGGCGGGCAGCCCGGAGAAGACCGGGGCGACGCCCTCGCCGCGCACCTCCAGCGGGTTGCAGGAGACGATCCGGACGAACGGCTTGCCCGCCGTCAGCAGCGCCGGGAAGGTGATGACGTTGTCCTCGACGATGACGTCCGGCTGGACGCGCTCGATAATCTCCTTCAACTGAGGCTCGCAGTACTTGGCGCCGTCGATAAGCGCCTCCCAGATCGGCTTGGTGACCGTCTCCAGCTGCTCCAGAGTGGACTTCCGGTATTCCGGTGCGGTGTCCCTGATGAAGTCCTTCCAGAACTGCCCGGCGTCCTGCTCCTCTTCTGCCGGAGGCGCGAGATCGACCAGGTCCTCCTCGAATCCGAGGGCCTCCAATTTCCCCTTCCAGGAGGCCTCAGCTGCGAAAACGACTCTGTGCCCACGCTTACGAAGAATGTCACCGATGCCGATGCAGTTGTTCGTCGGCCCGTAGGCGCTCTCCGGCATGAACAGGATCGTGAGAGACATCACGCCTCCTTACGTCTAGAGGTTGCGGCTTTTGAAGAATGGTGTAATTCTCGGCTAGCAAAAATTCTAGAAAACGGTCACTATGGACCCCGGCACAGAGCGTGGTTTTCAACGAGCGGGGGAATATGACGCGCAAGGGACGGGCGGACCGGCGCCTGGATCTCATCGCGGCCGCACATCGGGCGATCATCCGGCACGGCACCGAGGGAGTGCACCTCAACCATGTCGCGGAGGAGGCCGGGCTCACCTCCGGGGCCGTCCTGTACCACTACCCGCGTCTCAGCGAACTGCTGGTCGACGCCCACCACGCCGGGATGGAGCGCTTCTACGAGCAGCGACTCAAGCGGATCAAAGGCATGCGTGACCCCGCGGAGAAACTTGTCGTGACCGTCCGCTCGGGGCTGCCGCACGGCCCGGACGACCCGGACGTCCGGCTGCTCAACGAGCTCGGCGGAGCCGCGCCCCGCAACAGGATGTACGCCCTGCTGCTGACCACCCTCTACGACCGCCAGGTCTCGCTCTACCAGAGCATCCTGGACACCGGGGCCGCGTTGGAGACCTTCACGCTGTCGGGCGACTCCCTGCTCATCGCCCGCAACCTGGTCGCGCTCGAGGATGCGTACGGCTATCGCATAACGGCCCGCCACCCGGTGATCGGCCCGCAGGAGGCGGCGGAACTCATCCTCGACTACGCCAGGACCGCGACGAACCACCCGCTCAACTCGTCTCATTGAGGGATCAGCACTCCGTCCCCCTCGGCCCAGCCGAGCGCCACCTCAGAACCCGCCTGGACCTGGGTGGCCCCCTGGGTGGCCACCAGCACGGGCTGCCGGCGCCCGCTCACCTGTACCGACACGTGCGAGACGCCGCCGTAGAAGCTCACGTCGACGACCTCGCCGCTCAGCACGCCCTTGCCCTCGTCGTCCAGCCTGATCCGCTCCGGCCGTACGGCGAGCAACGCGGGCGTGCCGTCGGGCAGGTCCGACGTCCCGGGAAGGATGCCGAGTTCCTCGCCGGCCAGGCCGACCGAGCAGGCCCTGCCCTCGAAGATGTTGTTGGCCCCCACGAAGCCGGCGACGAACGGCGTGCGCGGGTGCTCGTACAGCTCCACCGGGGCGTCCACCTGCTCGACCCCACCGGCGTTGAAGACCGCGATCCTGTCGGCCAGCGACATGGCCTCCTCCTGGTCGTGGGTGACCACGACGAAGGTGATGCCCACCTCGTTCTGGAGCCGCTTGAGCTCCAGCTGCATCTCCGCGCGCACCTTCTTGTCCAGCGCGGACAGCGGCTCGTCCAGCAGCAGCAGGCGCGGCCGCTTGACGATCGCACGGGCGAGCGCGACCCGCTGCCGCTGGCCGCCGGAGAGCTGGTGCGGCCTGCGTCCGGCCATGGTCTCCAGCCCGACCTTCTCCAGGACCTCGTCGACCCGGCCGCGGACCTCCGCCCTGCCCAGCCTCTCCCGCTCCAGGCCGTACGCGACGTTCTTGGCCACGGTCATGTGCGGGAAGAGCGCGTACGACTGGAACATCAGGTTGACCGGGCGGCGGTGGGCCGCCTGGCCGAGCAGGTCGTCGCCGTCGAGCGTGACGGTGCCCTCGTCGGGCGACTCGAAGCCCGCCAGGATCCGCAGGAGTGTCGTCTTACCGCAGCCGCTGGGGCCGAGCAACGCGAAGAACTCGCCCTGCCGGATCTCCAGGGAGACGTCCGACAGCGCCGTGACGTCACCGAACCGGCGGCTGACACCCGTGATCTTCAGCATTAGGACAGCGACTCCGTCAGTCGGGTCATCCGCTGGGTCACGATCACCGCGGTGAAGCTCACGAGCAGCAGCAGCGTGGCCAGGGCGTTGATCTCGGGGGTGACCCCGAAGCGGACCATTGAGTAGATGACGATGGGCAGGGTCGGCGTGGTGGGCGCCGCCGTGAAGAACGCGATGACGAACTCGTCGATCGAGAGGGTGAACGCGAGCAGCGCGCCGGCCAGGATGCCCGGCGCCAGCTGCGGCAGCGTGATCCGGAGGAACGTGGTGAACGGCGTCGCCCCCAGGTCCCTGGACGCCTCCTCCAGGGAGGTGTCGGCGTGGGTGAGCCGGGTGCGGACCACCGCGGTCACGAACGCCATGCCGAACACCGTGTGGGCCAGCAGCACCGAGTGCAGCCCGAGGGTCGACTTGATCGTGGCGTAGAACACCAGCAGGCCGATGCCCAGCACCAGGTCGGGCAGGACGGCCGGCAGCACGCCGAGCGCGTCGAGCGCCCGCGACCTGGTGTGGCGGGCCAGGCCCACGGCCAGCAGGGTGCCGAGTACCGTGGCCAGCACCGTGGAGCCCACCGCGACGATCAACGTGTTGACCAGGCCCTGGCGAATGTCGGCGTTCTCGGCGAGCGTGCCGTACCACTTCAGGCTGAAGCCCTCGTAGACGTAGGGGGACTCGCCGGCGTTGAAGGACATCACGACGAGCACGACGATCGGCGTGTAGAGGAAGACGTAGGTCGCCCAGAAGGGGACGTACAGCAGTCGGGGTCTACGCACGTCGGGCACTCCATGCCTGCGCGAGCAGCAGGACGATCAGCACGGCGATGAGCGCCAGTGCGAGGGTGGACCCGAACGGCCAGTCGCGCGCCTTGAGGAACTGGTCCCTGATCAGGTTGCCGACCATGATGGAACGGCCACCGCCGAGCAGCTCGGGGATGATGAAGTTGCCGAAGCTCGGTACGAACACGAACAGGCAACCGGTGAACACACCCGGCAGGGTCAGCGGCAGCGTCACCGAGGCGAACGTGCGGACGGGCCCGGCGCCGAGGTTGGCCGACGCCTCGCGGAGCTGCGGGTCCAGCTTCTCGATCGCCGCGTACAGCGGCAGGACCATCAGCGGCAGGTACGAGTACACCAGGCCGGTGACGATGGTGCCCTGGTTGTAGAGCAGCTCCAGCGGCTTGTCGATCAGTCCCAGGTCCATCAGGGTGCTGTTGACCAGCCCGGGACCGCTCAGCAGGACGATCCAGGCGTAGATGCGCACCAGGAAGTTGGTCCAGAACGGCAGCACGACCGCGACCAGCGCGATCGTCTTCCACTTCGACGGCAGCTGGGCGATCAGGTAGGCCGTCGGGTAGCCGACCAGCAGGGCGATCAGCGTGGCGATCGCGGCCAGCTTCAGCGAGCCGATCAGCACGTCGAGATAGAGGGGGTCGAGCAGACGGGTGAAGTTCTCCCCCGTCGCCTCGTAGACCACGCCGCCGAAGCGGCCCCTGCGAAACACCGTGAAGCTGATGAGCAGCGCCAGCGGGATCACCAGCAGGACGATCAGGTATGTCAGTCCGGGCCCCAGGAAGACGAGCCTTCCCAGGGCACGCGATCGGCGCGCCCGCGATCGCACGGACGCGCCGGAACCGGTGGAGCGTGTCACTACTTTGCCGAGACCTCGGTCGCGAGCTTGGTGAACTTCAGCGAGTCCTCGCCCAGGTCGATGATCGACTCACCCTTGAGCAGGTCGGACGGGCTCATCTGCAGCGGGGCGTTGGCGGCCTTGAGCTCGGGGTTCATCGCGTCCATCGCGGCCTTGTTCGGGACCTTGTAGAGGATGTTCTCCGCGGCCCAGCCGTGCACCTTCGGGTCCAGGATGTAGTTGATGAAGGCGTGTGCCGCCTCCTTGTTCTTGGAGGACTTCAGCACGACCATGGTGTCCACCCACAGGTCGCTGCCCTCCTTGGGCACCACGAACTCGATGTTCTTCTCGGTGGTCGGGCACCAGCCGTCCCACGCCTCGACCATCACGGCTTCGCCGCTCTTGAGCAGCTCACCGAAGGTGGTGTCGTCGTACTTGAGCAGCTTGGGCTTGGCCTCCAGCAGCTTTGCCTTGACCTTGGCGAGCTCCTCGTCGCTCTTGGTGTTGACCGAGTAGCCGAGTGCCTTGATGGCGGGCAGGGCCAGCCAGCGCTCGGTGGTCATCATGGTGACCTTCTTGACCGCCTCGGCCGGCGGGTTGAGGAGATCGTTCCAGCTGGCCGGAGCGGTCTTCACCAGGTCGGTCCGGTAACAGATGCCGGTGGTGCCCCAGGTATAGGGAACCGAGAAGACGTTGCCCTTGTCGTAGGAGAGCTCCTTGGCCTCGGGGTAGAGGTTCGCGAGGTTCGGGATGAGCTCGGGGTGGAGCGGCTCCAGCAGCCCGGCCTCGTTGAGCGCCTGGGCGTACTGACCGGAGACGAAGGCCACGTCGAGCCCGGTGTCGGCGCCGCCGGTGAGCTTCGCCATGATCTCTTCGTTGGTGGCGTGCAGGGTGACCTTGAGGTCGGTCTTGAGCTTGTCCTTGACCTCGGCGGCCAGCTCCTTGGGGGTGTAGCCGTCCCAGACGGAGATGGTGATGCTCTGCTTGGAAAGGTCGGCGTTCGGGTTGAGCTGCGCCGATGAGGCGCTGGCAGCGGGCGCGGCGGTGTCCGCGGCCTCCCCGCCACATGCCGAGACTGCGAGCGCGAGGCCGACGGCCAGGGCGGCAGCCGGAAGATTACGGGGGTACCGAGTGCGGGACACGGCCGCTACTCCTTCAGAATTCAGTGTAAGTGGGGTAGACCGGCCGTTGGGGACACGGCAGACCAAAGCAGGAGTGTTGCAGTCAACATTATCTTGAGCAAGACTTCCCACGACATCACCCCTGGAAAGTTGGGTCCGTTTGTTAAATCCAGCTTCAATCTGGAACCGGCTCGACACGGTTCCCCGAGCCGGCGACGGACGGAGCAGCGCCCTCCTTGACGCGCTGACCAGTGTGGATCCCTCCCCTTTCAGAGTGCGCCGGTTCCATCCACTTCCCTCCCCGGCTGTCACGGCTTTCTCAACCGACACTCAATTGTCATGGATCGACGGAGCCGCCGGGACGGGTGAGCGCGGGTTCGACGTCGACCAGACCAACCACTCGGTGGTCGTCGGCGAGAGGGTGGTCGTCAAGTGGCTCACCCCGCCCGTGCCGCTCCCGGCGCCCGCGCCCGACATGTTCGCGCACCTGACATCGGTCGGCTTCACCGCGACCGCCACGCCCTACGCGGCCCTCTCCCGGCGCGCGAACGACGGCTCCGAGATGTTGCTCGCCCTCGTCACCGCCTACCTCCCCGAGGCGAGGGACGGCTGGGAGTGGTGCGTGGACGAGGCCGTCTCCTTCGACACCTCCTTCGCCGCCGACCTGGGCGCCCTCTCGGCCGACCTGCACGCGGCGATGGCGACCCCGTCGGCGACCTTCCCCGACCCGGTACGCACGACGGAGGGCCCGTGGTCGCTCCGGGCCGGCGAGGCGCTGGAGGAGGCGCTGGCACTGACCGACGGCGAGGACGGCGAGTGGCTCACGGCCCACGCCGGCGCGCTCCGCGCCGGCCTGGCTCCGCTGACCGCCGCGGGCGCCACCCCGCTGATCCGCATCCACGGCGACCTGCACGTCGGCCAGATGCTCCGCTGGCGGGACGGGTACGCGGTGATCGACTTCGACGGCAACCCGACCGTCGCGGACGCCGCCCCCTTCCAGCCCGCCGCCCGCGACCTCGCCCAGCTCACCACGAGCCTCGAACACGTCGGCCAGGTCGCGGTCAGGCGCCGCGACGCCGATCCGGCGATGATCGCCGAGTGGGCCGTCGCGGCCCGCGCCACCCTGGAGTCGGCCTACTCGGACCGCCTGGCCGAGCTGGGCCATGCCGGTCTTTTGGACCGTTCCCTGCTGCGCCCGTTCGAGATCGAGCAGGAGTGCCGCGAGCTCGTCTACGCCGCCCGGCATCTCCCCCGCTGGCGCTACGCCCCGATGGGCGTACTGCGGTCCCGCTACCGGTGACCGTTGAAACCGATGAAGGAGAGCACGTGATTCCCGAGCTGTACCTCACCGATCTGGAGGCCAAGCCCGCCGCGCTGACCGGCCTGGCGAGCGCCCTGGAGGCCGACGACCTGTTCGCCGGAGTCCCCTCCGGGATCCGGCGGGTGGTCTTCCTCGGCATGGGCAGCTCCCGGTACGCCGCCCGGGTCGCCGCGCTGCGCCTGCGGGCCGCCGGGGTGGACGCGGTGGCCGAGTACGCCTCCGCCGCCCTGACCTACCCGCCGAGCCCGGACACCCTGGTGGTCGCCATCTCCGCCACCGGTGGCAGCAGGGAGACCCTCGACGCGGTCGCCCGCGTGCGTGGCCGCTCCTTCGTCCTCGCACTGACCAACGCGCCGGGCTCGCCGGTCACCGAGGGCGCCGACCTGGTGGTCCCGATGCTGGCCGGCGAGGAGCGCGGCGGCGTGGCCTGCCGGACCTTCCAACACACCCTCGCCCTGCTCCTGGCACTCGGAAACCGCCTCACCGCCTCCGGCGGGGACTCACCCGCACTGCTCCGCCGTACGGCCGAGGCCACCGCCGATCTGCTGGAGCGCCGCGACGAGTGGCTGGAGCCGGCGGCGGCACTGCTCGACGGCCCGCACGGCGTCTACACGATCGCCCCCGCCGAGCACCTGTCCTCCGCCGAGCAGTCGGCCCTGATGTTCCGGGAGGGGCCGCGCAGGGCGGCCGACGCGTGCGAGACCGGCGACTGGGCCCACGTGGACGTCTACCTCACCAAGACCCTGGACTACCGCGCCATCCTGTTCCCCGGTTCTCGCTACGACGAGCAGGCCATGGACTGGATCCGGCAGCGCGGCTCCACGGTCCTGGCCGTCGGCGGCGACCTCCCCGGCGCCAAGGCCGCCGTCCGCTACCGCCACGACGACGACCCCGACGTGGCGCTCCTGACCGAGACCCTGGTGGCCGAGCTCATCGCCGCCAGGTGGTGGCTCGCCCCGAGCTGACCCGCCCACAGCGGGCCCACGATGGGCCTCAGATCTGGTCGAGGCCGCTGAGGACGCGTTCGAGGAGGTCGGGACCGGGACCCGCCGCGTCGACCTTGGGGTGGTGGATCCGCACCAGGCCCTCGGACTCCATGTCGGAGACCAGGACGCGGGTCACGCCGAGAGGGACGCCGAGAAGGGCGGAGATCTCCGCGACCGAGCGGACCCGACGGCACAGATCGCTGATGAGGCGGTACTCCCGGATGTAGGACAGGCCGAGCTGGGCCGGGGTCGAGGTCGAGACCATCGCCTCCATGGCGAGCTTGGCGCTCGGCACGATCCGCCCTCCGGTCACGGCGTACATCCGGACCAGCGAGCTCTCCTCCTCGACCGGTTCGCCGTACTCCGGCTCGTACCCGAAGCGTCCGTCCTGCCCACCGTCGGAGTTGTCGGCCCGCACGGCTACCGGTCCTGGTTCGGGAGCTCGTTGCGCGCCCTGCGCACGCCCTGCTGGAAGCTCGACATCCGTTCGCGGAGCCGCTCGGCCGAGACCGGGGCGGCGGCCGGCCCCGGGTTCGGGTTCGGCTGTGACCGCGCGAGCGGCGCCACCGAGCCGGGCACCAGGTTCGCCCTGGGGGTGCGTTTGGGCAGGCCGGCCCCGGTCGTACCGCCGTGTGCGGGTGCGCTCGCCGCCTGGGCGGCCTGCCAGCCCCCGTCACCGGGCGAGGACCACGACTCGGGCTCGTCCCGGGGGCTCTCCGGAGCGGGGTCGCCCGTGGCCGCACCGGTATCCCTGGAGGCGGTGATCCTGAACCAGGCGGACTCGACCGAGGCGAAGATCGGCAGGAAGTCGTCCTGTTTCGCCGGCGGCGAGGTCCCCACCCTGGGCAACGGCCCTGTCTCGTCCGCCCGGGCCGGACGGGGAAGGGGATCGAGCGGGCCGGGGTGCGGCGCCGGGAACTCCCCCTGCGGGCGGGACCGCTCCGGGGGCGGACTCCACACGCTCGGCGCGCTCGCGTCCGGCCACCCGTCCCACGCGGGTGCGGGCCACGTCTGCGCGGGGGGCGCCGCGAGCACGGGAACCCTCGGGGGCAGGCCCTCGGCACCGGGCGGCCCCGTGCCGGGAGCCTGCGGGAACGACGGGCCGGCAAGGGGCGCGACGCCCGCGGGGAAGGCGGCGGGGAGCCGCGGGTAACCGACCTGCTGGGGCGCGGGGGGCGGCGTGACGAGGAGTGTCTCCGGGAGGAGGACCATCGCGGTCAGGCCGGTCCCCTGGGGGCGGAGCTGGACACGGATGCCGTGCTTGAGCGCGAGACGGCCGACCACGAACAGACCCATGTGGCGGGCGACCGAGGCGTCGGCGGCCTGCGGGTTGGCCAGCCGCCAGTTGGCCTGGGCGAGCTCGTCGAGCGTCATGCCGATGCCCTGGTCGGTCACCGAGATCATCACGCCTCCGCCCTCGATCCGGCTGCTGGACACCGTGACCCTGGTTTTCGTCTGCGAGAACGAGACGGCGTTCTCCACCAACTCGGCCAGCAGGTGGACCACGTCGCTCACCGCGGGGCCCGCGACGGCGACCTCCGACTGGACCCGGTTCGTCACCCGCTCGTAGTTCTCCACCTCCGACAGCGACGCCCTGACCACGTCCATCAGCTCGACAGGCTGCCTCCAGCGCCGCGCCACCTCCTGCCCGGCGAGGACGAGCAGGTTCTCGCTGTTGCGGCGCATGCGGGTGGCGAGATGGTCGAGCTTGAACAGGTCCGCCAGCCGCTGGTCGTCGCGCTCGCCGCGCTCCAGCCGCTCGACCAGGCTGAGCTGGCGTTCCACCAGGCTCTGGCTCCGCCGGGAGAGGTTGACGAACATCGCGTTCACCGTGTTGCGCAGCTTGGCCTCGTCGCCCGCCAGCCGCACCGCCTCCCTGAGCACCTCGTCGAACGCCCTGGCGACCTCACCGATCTCGTCTCGGGAGAGCACCCCGATCGGCGGCACGTCCGCGACGACCTCCCCCTCGCGCGACTCGCGGACCCGCTGGACGTACGCGGGCAGCCGCTCCCCGGCGACCTCCAGTGCCTCCCCGCGCAGCCGCCGTAGCGGGCTGACCAGCGAGCGCGCCACCCAGATGGTGATCACCAGCACGAGCGCCAGCAGGGTGACGACGGCCATGGCGACCATCAGGGCGTGCCTCTGCTCGGCGTCACCGAGCTGCTGGCTGCGTACCACGATGTCCCGGGCGTGCCGTTCCTCGACCCCGCGCATGTGGTCGACGACGACGGTGGCCGCGTCGTACCACTCCTTGGCGTCGTCCTTCTCCGCCAGGTCCAGCCCTTTCAGCGAGATACCGGAGGCCGCGCGGAGCAGGACCAGCTCGCGGAGGAACTCGGCGCGGTCGGCGGTACGGCCGTTGACCGCCTCGTCGAAGAGGCGGCGGTCCCGGCTTCCGGCCTCGGCGGCGAAGGTCTTCCTCTCGTTGCGCTCCGTGGAGAGCGCGCCGAGGAACTGCTCCATCTGCTCCTGCTCGAACCGCCCCGCCACCAGCACCACGGTCAGCAGCGCCCGCTGGAACGAGACCGCCTCCTTGGCACGGGCGAGCGCGTCCAGGGTCAGGGCCTGGCCGAACAGGACGTCGTCGGCCGTGCCCTTGCCGAGCTCGTCGTGGAGGGAGATCAGATCGGCGATGACCAGGCTGTAGGCGGCGATGACCGCGTCGGGCAGCAGCGTCGACCCCAGGGCCTGGGTACGCAGCGGCGGGAGGTCGTCCAGGCGGGTGATCGCGGCCTCGACCTCGTCCCGGGCACGGCCGCTCACCTCCCCGCCGAGCAGGGCGCCGCTCTCGCGAACGCGTATCACGACACCGTCGACCAGGTCCATCTGGGCCCGCACGTTCTCCACCCCGCTCGCGGGGCGGCCGAGGGCGATGAACCAGGCGGTGTGGTCACGTTCCTCGGCCAGTTCGTGGGTGAGCGCGCCGACATGGCCGGAGAGCCGGGCGAGGTCGTTGATCCGCCGGTAGTCGCCCGAGGCACTCATCGAGGCGAACACCTGGACCCCGCCGAGCAGCACCGCGGCGATCGTGGGCACCAGGATGAGCGCGACAAGGCGCCGACGCACCCGCCAGTTCCGCGGGCGTAGGCCGCTGCCCGCGTCTTGGATCCTCTGTGTGCTCACCGAACGCTGCCTCTCGGTGGATGAACCCCTGGTCGAATTTCCCGCGGTTCCCGGCAATTCGAGCACATCTCGACCTATGCGGCCAAGCGAACACAGCTCAATAAATGCGTATTTCTGGTGAAGTGGTGACTAGAACCTGGAGCCCCAGATGCTACTGGAACATCAGTTTCAGTCGCCCGAATACCCTTATTACGCATTTCCCGGCTTACCTGGCCGCTTGCATCGTTCCATTCGGCGGTTCAGCGGCGCTGGACGGAAGCGCGCCGTCCCCGAAAGATCGCAACATTGTGAGTCATGACAGTCACCCCATATCGTGACCTCCTACGTCCGCAGTCCACCACGTCCCCGGTTCACCGGATCCGAGTGACGAGCCCTGGAGGAGAACGTGGCCACACCCGGCGACGCCGCGAGCCAGGTTCGCGGGCCGCGCCCACCCAGCCGCCCTCCGGCACTCGGCCGCCTCTCGACGCTCACCCGCGTCGCGGCGCTCGGTGCGGTCACCGCGCTGGTCCTGCCGCTCACCGCGTGCACGGGCGAGCGGCCGTCCACACCGGCCGCCGACGGCAGGCCGGTGCGGATCGCCGTCAACGGCTGGGCGGGCTACGAGGCCGGCGCCGCGGTCCTCGGACGGCTGCTGACCGCGGAGCTCGGCTATCCGGTGCAGACGGTCAAGCTCAACGAGGCCCAGTCCTGGGAGGGCCTCGAAAAGGGCACGGTGGACGTGATCGTGGAGAACTGGGGACGGGAGGCGGAGAAGCAGACCTACATCGAGGAGAAAAAGGTCGCGATCTCCGCGGGAAGAAACGGCAGCAGGGGTGTCATCGGGTGGTACGTCCCACAGTGGATGGTGGACGAGTATCCAGACATCACCGACTGGCGACAGCTCAACAAGTACGCCCATCTCTTCAAAACCGACAAGTCGGGTAATTCGGGTCAACTTCTTGACGGGGACGCCTCATATGTCACGCACGACGAGGCTCTGGTGCGCAATCTCGACCTCGACTACAAGGTCGTCTACGCGGGCAGCGAGAAAGCGCTGATCGAGGCCGCCAGACGGGCGACCCGCGACCGCACCCCGCTGCTGATGTACTTCTACGAGCCGCAGTGGCTCTTCACCCAGATCAAGCTGGTGAAGGTCAATCTTCCGCCGTACGCGATCGGCTGCGACACCGACCCCGCCAAGGTGAAGTGCGACTACCCGCCCTACCTGCTCGACAAGATCGTGAGCAGGCGGTTCGCCGACACCGGCGGCAGGGCCTACGAGCTGGTGAGGAACTTCGCCTGGACGAACGACCAGCAGAACACGGTGGCGAACGACATGACGGAGAACGGCCTCGACGCCGACCGGGCGGCCCGGAAGTGGATCGACGCGAATAAGATCATCTGGAAGGAGTGGCTACCCGACTGACGCCTCCCACCCCATCCGGATGCGGCGAGGGCTACACAGACGTGCCGTAGGCCGCGCGGACCCGCAGAACGTGCTCGACCAGAGTGATCAGCGTGCCCTTGACGGAGTCCCGGGAGCGGGCGTCGGTCCGCACGACCGGGATGTGCGGGGCCAGCGTCAGAGCCTCGCGCACCTCGTCCTCGTTGTGCGGGAACTCTCCGTTCCAGCCGTTGATGCCGACCAGGAAGGGGAGCTTGGCCTCCTCGAAGTAGTCGATCGCCGGAAAGCCGTCGGCCAGCCGCCGGGTGTCGATCAGGACCACCGCGCCGATCGCGCCGCGGACCAGGTCGTCCCACATGAACCAGAACCGGTGCTGGCCGGGCGTGCCGAACAGATACAGGATCAGGTCGCGGTCCAGCGAAAGACGACCGAAGTCCATCGCGACCGTGGTGGTGGTCTTGTTCGGAGTCAGCCCCAGGTCGTCGATCCCGGCGCTGGCGTCGGTCATCACCGCCTCCGTGGTCAGCGGCAGGATTTCCGACACCGCCCCCACGAACGTGGTCTTGCCGACACCGAACCCGCCCGCGACAACGATTTTCGTTGACGTCAGGCCACCCTGGCTAGAGCCTGCGAAGTCCACTGAGAACCCTTTCGAGCATGTTGAGATCCGGTTGTCCCTCATCAAGACGCGGCTGATGGATGCGGACGAAGCCCTCGTCGACCATATCCGCCACCAGAACGCGGGCCACGCCGAGCGGGACCTTCAGCAGAGCCGAGATCTCAGCCACAGAGCGGTACGAGCGACAGAGCCTGATGATCGCATCCTGCTCGGGGGTGAGCAGAGCCAGGTCCTCCTCCATGATGAAGGAAGAGGAGACCAACGTCTCCATGGCCAGGTGGAAACGGGGCTCCGACCTGCCACCGGTGACGGTGTACGGCCGGAACAGCGGCTCGTCGTCCGCGCTTCCGTCAATCCCCCGCACTGACCCCTCCCCTGAACAAACCCGGCACGGCCCCGGTCACTACCGACCCCGAAGGGACTGTAGCTCGGCGCGGAGCGCGGGGGTGAGCACCTGACCGGCCCGCTCGACGAGCAGGGTCATCTGGTACGCCACCAGACCCATGTCGCAGTCGGAGGAGGCCAGCACGGCGAGCGCGGAACCGTCGCTGATCGCCATGACCAGCAACAGGCCGCGCTCCATCTCGACCACGGTCTGGGTGACCGTACCTCCGTCGAACACGCGGGAGGCCCCCACGGTCAGGCTGAGCAGACCCGCGGCGACCGCGGAGAGCTGGTCGGCCCTGTCGGCCGGAAATCCCTCCGAACTGGCGATTCTCAGCCCGTCGGCGGAGACGCACACCGCGTGCGCGACACCGGGCGTGCCGCGGACGAACTCGGTGATCAGCCAGTCGAACCTGCGTGCCTCATGACTCAGGGTCGTCACGAGCCATCCTCCTTGTCGGTAAGGCTCCTGGTAGTGGTGTCGGCTACTTCGGCGCGACCTCGTCGCACCCCCTGCTGGAAACTCGTCAGACGGTTGCGCACCCTGTCCGGGGACATGGACGGCGCCGGGCCGGACGGCGTGGGAGCGGCCGTGCCCGGTACGAGATTCGCCCGGGGAGTGCGCTTGGGCAGACCCGCGGCGGTGATCCCGCCGAGGGTGGGGTCGCTCACCGCCTGGGCGGCCCGCCAGCCGGCGTCGGACGGGGTGTTCCAGCCGTCCGGGTCGCCCGCCGTCGCGGATCGCTCCGCCTCCGCTCCCACCGAGGGTGAGACCGGCTCGTGAGCCGCCTGGTGGACCGGTACACCCGCCGGTGGCGTGGACTGCTCGCCGGACGTGCTCGCCCGCGCAAGGGGCGCGGGCACCCCGCCCTCCGCCGGACCTTCCGCCCGGCGGAACCAGGCCGACTCGACCGAGGCGAAGATGGGCAGGTACTCCTCCTGCTCGGCTTCGAGCGGGGAGACGCCCGCCGTGGGCATCGCCCCCGCCGGGTTCTCGTACCCGTACTCGTACTCGTATGAGGACTCACCCCATGAGGAGAATCCCTGGGTGGGGACACCCCCGCCGCCTTTCAGCCCGCCGACCTGGCGCTTGGGCAGTGGCGTGCCACCTGCCGGAGCACCGGACGAGTCCGCCTGACCTGCGGAGGCCTGCCGTTCCGCGGCGAAGTGGTCACCGGGCAGCGAGGTCGAGCCGAACGAGGGTGCGTCCGGGGTGGACGCCTGCCCGAACGACCCCTGCCCAAAGGAGCTGTGACCGAAAGAACTCTGCCCGAACGAATCCTGCCCGTACGAGGGTTGCTGGACGGGCGGGCGACCGATGGGCGCCTGGACGGAGAAGTCCCCCGAGGCCGCCTGCTCCGCCCCCCAGGAGTCCGCACCCCAGGAGGGGGTCCGCACCGGCTGGCCCTCATGAGTGACGAGTTCCGGCGGGAGCAGCACCATGGCGACGAGGCCGCCGCCCTCCTGCGGGCGCAACTGCACCCGGATGCCGTGCCGCAGGGCCAGGCGGCCGACCACGAACAGGCCCATCCGCCGCGACACCGAGACATCGACCACGGGCGGCTCCGCCAGCCTGCGGTTCGCCTCGACCAGTTCCTCGTGAGTCATGCCGATACCCGGGTCGCTGACCGCGAGCAGCGCGCCGCCGCCCTCGATCGCACTGCTGGAGACCACGACCCGGCTGGCCCGGGGGGAGAACTGGATGGCGTTCTCCACCAGCTCGGCGACCAGGTGCACGATGTCGTTGGCGGCGCTGCCCGCGACCGAGATCGTACGGTGCACCCTGACCTGGACCCGATCGTAGTCCTCGACCTCCGACAGGGAGGCGCGCACGACGTCGACGAGCTTGGCCGGCTTGCTGCGCCTGCGGGGCGGCTCGTGACCGGCGAGGACCAGGAGGTTCTCGGAGTTGCGCCGCATGCGGGTGGCCAGGTGGTCGAGCCTGAACAGGTCGGCCAGGCGGTTTCCGTCCTCCTCGCCCTTCTCCAGGCCGTCGATCAGCGAGATCTGCCGCTCGACCAGGGTCTGCGTGCGACGCGACAGGTTGACGAACATCGCGCTGACGTTGGAGCGGAGCTCGGACTCCTCGGCGGCCAGGCGAACGGCCTGCCGGTGGACCTCGTCGAAGGCCTTGGCCACCTCGCCGATCTCGTCGGTGCTCTCGACCGGGATGGGGGCGATCTCGGGTGTCCTGGTGTCGCCGGAGACCCGTAGCCGTTGCACCACCTCGGGAAGCCTGAAGCCCGCGACCTCCAGCGCCTCGGCTCGCAGGCGGCGCAGCGGCGTCACCATCGAGCGGGCGATGACCACCGTGAGGCCGAGCACCAGCAGGAGCAGGAGCAGGATCAGGGCGGACGTGATGATCGCGTTGCGCTGCTCGGTGTCCTCCAGCATCCGGGCCCTGGCGACCACGTCATCGGCGACCCTGGTCTCGACCTTCCGCATCAGGTCGAGGACCGCGGTGTTGTCCGAGAACCACTGCTTGACATCGTCGGAACCCGACAGCAGCCGTCCGGTGTGCCGGGGGTCGCCGGCGAGCACGATCGCTCTGGACTTGGTCAGCTCGGCCCGGTACACCCTCTCGTCGATCATGGCGCTGGCGAGGAGCTGGCCGTTGGCCGGGCTCGCCTCGACGCTGAAGTCCGCCTCGAACTCGTTCATCCGGGAACGGGAGGCGATGAACTTCTCGATCTCCTGCGGGTTGATCAGCGAGGGCGCGTAGTAACCGGCCAGCAGGCGGGCGCGCTGCTTGGAGACCTCCTCCTTGGCGTACGCCAGGGCACTGAGCGCGCGGGTGTTGCCGATGATCTCCGAATCGTCGCTGACCAGCGTGAGCTCCTCGTGGAGCTTGAGCAACGGGGCGATCATGTGGCTGTAACGTTCCACCCGGGTCGTGCCCGGCAGGCGGCGCAGCTCGGGAAGGCCTTCCAGCTGGTAGGCGACGCTCCTGGCCGCCTCGACGGCTCGGGGGCCGTAGGAGTCGTCGATCGCCTGGACCTCCACCAGCACCTTCTTGGCCAGTGCGTCGACCACCTTCCGCTGGGCCTCCTCGCTCTCCTTCAACCCCTTGTCCGAAGGCTGGAACGATGCCCAGGCACCTCTGTCACGTTCCAACCCGAGCGCCTGGGCCAGATCCCGAAGACCGCCGGAGTACTCCGCCGCGGCTGCGGTCCGCTGGTATCCGGCGACGCTGTCGACGGAGGCCACCACGCGCGTGCCCGCGAGCACGACACCCACTGTGGTCGGCACCAGGATCAGAGCCGTCAGACGCGAACGGACACGCCAGTTCTTCAGGCCGAACCGGGCGGCAGGCCGCTTGCCACGGTCGGGTGCCGAAGCACTCCCGTTATCGGATGTCGCCGTCGCCACAGCTCTCGCTACCCCTCAATCACGACACAGATGAACAACATCAGACCACAAGGTCACGTGAAAGAATCGACAAAACCGACATATCGCCTTTAATCGTTACGAAGGCGACGAGGGGGCGATCATCCGCGGCTACCGCAGGGCAGCCAGCACCTGATCCCGTATCTGAGCTCGCTGGACCTCGTCGGTCAGCGGACGGCCGGCTCTGTCGACCACATAGAAGACGTCCACCGCCTCTGCGCCGAGAGTCTCCACACGGGCAGCCCGTACGTCAAGGCCACATTCACCAAACGCTCTACCAATCCGCCACAAAAGTCCCGGACGGTCATGGGCGCGCACCTCGATGACCGTCGCGGTGTTCGACGCGTCATCCACCAGGTTCACCCTGGGCGGCGCCACCGGCACCCGGGCCGGGCGCATCGACCTGCTCCTCCTGGCGAGGCGCTGCTCGATGTCGAGGCGGCCGGCCAGGACCAGCCGCAGGTCGGCCTCCAGCGTCGCGGGGTCGGGCGGCGAGCCGTACTCGGGAACGACCGAGAACTCGATCACGGCGGTCGCCCCCGCCGAGGCCGCCGACGCGGCCCGGACCACCATCCGATGCGCGGCCAGCACCCCGGCCGCACGCCAGAGCAGCCCGGCGCGGTCCGGCGCGACCACGGTGACCGCTCCCCCGTTGATCCGCACGGCGCCTCCGCCGTGTCGGGCCAGGGACGCCTGCTCCACCGAGAGCGAGGGCGCGGGCCGCAGCGGAGTGCCGGAGAGCGCCGAACGGACCCGGCGTACCAGATCGGTGACCAGTGAGGCCTTCCACGAGTTCCAGGCGGCGGGCCCGGTGGCGTGGCCGTCGGCCACGGCGAGGGCCGCCAGCAGTTCGAGGACCTCGCGCGTACCGACGGCCTCGGCCACCCGGGAGATGGTCACCGGGTCGTCCAGGTCGCGGCGGGTGGCCGTCTCGGGCAGCAGGAGGTGATGGCGGACCACGGTCTCCAGGGTGTCGACGTCCGCCGGAGGCAGGCCCATCCGGGTCCCGATGTCGCGGGCGACGACGGCGCCGGTGGTGGAGTGGTCGCCGGGGTATCCCTTACCGATGTCGTGCAGAAGCGCCGATATGAGCAGCAGGTCGGGCCGGGAGACCTCACGGGTGAACGAGGCGGCCCCGGCGGCGGCCTCGATCAGGTGCCGGTCGACCGTGTAGCGGTGCACCGGGTTGCGCTGCGGGCGGTGTCGCACCCGCTCCCAGTCGGGCAGCAGGCGGACCAGCATCCCCGCCTGGTCCAGCTCCTCCCAGACCGGCACGGCCGCACGCCCGGCGCCCAGCAGGGCCACCAGGGCATCGCGTGCCTCGTCCGGCCAGGGCACGGGGAGTGGCGGCGACTGGGCTGCCAGCGTGCTGACCGTGGCGGGCGCCAGCGGCAGCCCCGCTTCGGCCGCCGCGGCGGCGGCGCGCAGCACGAGGGTCGGGTCCTTGCGGGGGTTGACCCCGCGGGCCAGCACGACCTCTCCGCCGTGCTCGACGACGCCGTCGGCGAGCGGGCGGCGGCCACGGGGGGTGGGACCGGTCAGCAGCCGGTCGACGGTCCGCCAGGTGGCGTCGAAGGCGTGCCCGATGGTCCTGGCGGCCTCGGCGAGCCTGCGCATCAGCGCCTCGGCGTCGAGCAGGCCGAGAATCCCGGCGACTGCGTCCTGCTCCTGGAGCACCAGCCGGTCGGCACCTCGGGCGGTCACCAGGTGCAGGCCGTGCCGGATGTCGAGCAGCAGCTCGTAGGCCTCGCGGACTCGCGGGCCGGGAGCCGAGGCGACCCAGGCCGCCGCCACGGCCTGCATCGCCTGCACGTCACGGATGCCACCGCGGGAGTCCTTGATGTCGGGTTCGAGCAGGAACGCCAGCTCCCCGCTCGCCTCCGCCCGCTTGTCCGCGGCATCGCGCAGCTCGCCCAGGCGGCGCCGGGAGTCGGCCCGCCACTCGGCGAGCACGACCTCGCGTGCCGACCGCGTCAGCTCCTGGTCTCCCGCCACGTGCCGGGCCTGGATCAGCCCGAGGACCGCCTTGAGGTCCTCCCTGGCCACCCTCGCCGCCTCGTCCACGGTCCGCACCGAATGGTCGAGGCCGATCCCGGAGTCCCAGATCGGATACCAGATGCGGTCGGCGATACGCGCCACATCATCTCGTCCGTCGTGGAGCAGGACCAGGTCAAGGTCACTGCCCGGCGCGAGCTCCGAGCGGCCCAGACTCCCAACCGCGACGAGCGCGACTCCGCTGAGGGCGCCGCGCTCGTCGTTTCTCGTCATTCCCCCGTTGTGCCCGTACGGCGTGCCGCAGGCGGTCCTGACCAGATCCGTCAGCCAGCGGTCGATGTCCGCGGCCCGTTCCTTACGGGCCGCGGCGTACGAGCGAGTGTCGCCTCTCACCGGTTAGAGCGCCTCAGGTCCGCGTTCCCCGGTGCGGACGCGGATCACCGTGTCCACAGGAACGGACCAGACCTTGCCGTCGCCGATCTTGCCGGTCTGCGCGGCCTTGACGATGACGTCGATGACGTCCTCGGCGTCGTCCTCCTCGGTGAGCACTTCGAGGCGGACCTTGGGCACCAGGTCGACCTGGTACTCGGCACCCCGGTAGACCTCGGTGTGGCCGCGCTGGCGGCCGTAGCCGCTGGCCTCGCTGACCGTCATGCCCTTGACCCCGAACTGCTCCAGGGCCGCCTTCACATCGTCCAGTTTGAACGGTTTGATGATCGCGGTGATGAGTCTCATGCGTCCACCTTCTTAGACGCCGGGGTGGAAACCGGACCGTTGACGGCCGCGACACCCGAGGAGTGGATGGTGCCGAGGTCGTAACCGGTCTCGGCGTGGGTGGTGATGTCGACGCCGGCGATCTCCTGCTCCTGGGTGATGCGGAAGCCCATCGTCTTGTCGATGATCTTCGCGATGATCCAGGAGACGACGAAGGAGTAGACGCCGACCGCGACGGGACCGAGCACCTGCACGCCGAGCTGGGAGATCGGACCGCCGTAGAAGAGGCCCTTCTCCTGACCGTCGGCGAACGGGTAGGCGGCGACGAAGCCCAGCGCCACCGCACCCACGACACCGCCGACCATGTGAACGCCGACCACGTCGAGGGAGTCGTCGTAGCCGAGCTTGTACTTCAGGCCGACCGCGTAGGCACAGGCGACACCGGCGAGCGCGCCGATCACGAACGCCGCCCAGGGGTCGACGAAACCACAGGCCGGGGTGATGGCGACCAGGCCGGAGACCGCACCGGAGGCGACACCGAGGGTGGTGGAGTGGCCGTCGCGGAGCTTCTCGACGAGGATCCAGGCGCCGGCCGCGACCGCGGTGGCGATCTGGGTGTTCATGAACGCCAGGCCGGTCGTGCCGTCGACGGCGAGCTCGGAGCCCGCGTTGAAGCCGAACCAGCCGAACCAGAGCAGGCCCGCGCCGAGAAGGACGAGCGTGAGGTTGTGCGGCCGCATCGGGTCCTTGCGCCAGCCGACACGCTTGCCGATCACGAGCGCGACCGCCAGGGCCGCGGCACCGGCGTTGATGTGGACGACGGTGCCTCCGGCGAAGTCCTCGATGCCGAGGGTGCTCAGCCAGCCGCCGCCCCACACCCAGTGGGCCACGGGGAAGTAGACGACGGTCGCCCAGACGAGGGCGAAGACCACCCAGGCGCCGAACTTGACTCGGTCGGCGAGCGCGCCGCTGATCAGCGCGACCGTAATGATGGCGAAAGTCATCTGGAACGTCGAGAAGACCAGACTCGGCATACCGGTGCCGTCATCCTTGGTCGCCGTCTCGACCAGGCCACTCAACCCGATGTTGTCGAGCCCGCCAATGATCTTGTTGAGGAATCCAGAGCCGTCCCCGACGGCGTCGAAGGCCAGCGAGTGACCGTAGAGAACCCAGGCGATCGTTACGACGATGATGCTGACCCACGACATCATCATCATGTTGAGAACGCTCTTCGCCCTGGTCATGCCCCCGTAGAAGAAAGCGAGACCTGGCGTCATGAGCAGAACGAGTGCGGTGCTCGCGAGCATCCAGGCTGTGGAGCCGCTATCGATCTCCATGCGAAGCGACCCTCCTTCCAATTGGCGTTTTGCCGGTTTCACATGCAGTGGACGCTTCCAGGGCTCCGTCGACCGGCCGCGCACTGACGTTGCGCCACAGCGTGTTCTTCCGCCGTTTCAAGGCGCGACCCTGCGTGTTTCACATCTGTGAATCTCGGCCACACGATGTTTCCATCGAGTTTCGGACCGGGCATGCCTCGACTTATCAATGACCCAAAAGATGCCCAGGTGGGCAACCACCCGGGCCTTCGGAGGGCCGCCGATGACCACGCGCATGACCGCCGCCACGCCCGTCATGTCCCCTCATCCGGACGAATACGTTGAGCCGTACTCCCTGCCCGGCGAAGGAACGAACTGATCGCTCCCACCACGATCCCCGCCGCCGTCACGCCGTGCGATCTCCTGCCGCCGTTCACGCCGCGGTGGGCGGGTGGTCCGGCCGGCCATCTCACTCGCTGTCTGGTGATCCAGGCCTCCGGCCTGCTCGGGCGCTGTGGTTACGGACTCTTTTCACGCCGGCCGGACCACCCGCCCACCTCCGCTTGACAGGCTCCCGCCGTACGGACTGCGAGCCGTAGTCGCTCACTCTCGGACCGCCCAATGGCCCCTGCGCGGCTGAAGCAATCCGTACGAGATCGCTCAGCGCGAATCGCCGTAGCTGAAGCGTCGCTTTCGAAAGGAGCGCACGGCGAACCCCAGCCGCCGGCCACCCGGTGTGAGCCCGATCCCCCCTCAACCCCCATGAAACCGCCCCGCCCCCGCCTCGGCCCAGCCCCACGCGCCCTCGGCCCGGCCCCGCCCCCACGCGCCCTCGGCCCAGCCCTGCGCTCCTTCCCGTAGTGGCGCTTCAGCTACGGCGCCTCACCCGAACGGTCCCGCGAAGATCGCTTCAGCCGCACACAGAACACCGGACGGCCGGAAAAAACCCGCTACGGCCCGCACGCCGTACGGCGAGACGGCGTGCAGCGGAGGTGGGCGGGCGTTCCGGGCGGCTTAAAAAGGCCCGCAACCACAGCGCCCGGGCAGGCCGGAGGCCTGAACCACGGGACAGCAGCTGAGACGGCCGCCCGGAACGCCCGCCCACCGCAGCGAACACAGAGCCAAAGCACCGCAGCAGGCACAGAGCCAGAGCACCCGCAACGGGCACAAAGCCAGAACACACCCAGAAAAACGATCCGGCACGCCCCACAGGGAGCGTGCCGGATCGCAGACGGCTCAGGCCGCCGTGGCCATCTTCCGCAGCCGGGCCAGGGCGTCGCGCTCAATGCGGCGGGCGCGGTCCCTGCCGATGCCGTAGCGCTCGCCGACCTCGGTCAGCGTGTGCTCGCGGCCGTCCATCAGGCCGTAGCGCCAGCGGAGCATCTCGCGGGTCTGCCCCTCCAGCCCCGTCAGCCACTCCTCCAGACGCTCGCGCTCAAGGACGTCCATCGCCTGCTGCTCGGGATCGGCCCACGTGTCGTCGGCGATCATGTCGCCGAGTTCGGTCTCGTCCTCGTCGCCCACGCCCAGTTGCAGGGAGACGGGGTCGGAGGCCCAGCGGCGGAGCTCGCGGACCCGCTCGATGGGCAGTTCGAGTACCGCCGCCAGGTCGGCGTCGGTCGGCTCGGCGTCGAACTCGGCCAGCATGTCCCGGCGGACCCGCATCAGCCTGGTCATCTGCTCACCCGCGTGGGTGGGCAGGCGGACCGGCCGGGCCTGCTCGTGGATGGCGCGCCCCACGGACTGCCGGATCCACCAGGTGGCATAAGTCGAGAACTTGTAGCCGCGCCGGTAGTCGAACTTCTCAACCGCGCGAACCAACCCCAGGTTTCCCTCCTGAACCAGATCGATCAGCGGCATTCCCCGCCCTGAATATTTGCGCGCAACGGCCACCACAAGACGTAGATTGGCCTGGATGAATTCATCCTTGGCCCTTCGTCCGGAAACGGCCAAACGCTCAAGCTCCTCATCGGCGGCGTCCGCGATCCGCGGCTCCGTCAACCCGCCGTCCAGCAACTGCTCAGCGAAGAGACCCGCCTCGATCCGCTTGGCGAGTTCCACCTCTTCCTCCGCGGTGAGCAGGGGCACCCTTCCAATCTCTGCCAGGTAGGTTCCGAGCAGGTCCCTGTCAGAGACATGCTGATCCTGCGTCCGATTCCCCGTCGGCCTTGCCATTCGATGGCACCTCGCTCCGGCTGCTTATGACGTGTCCACCCGCTCGCTCAACGCCCCATGCGCGCGGACACGTCGCTTGACTTTTCAACGGCTGGATCAGGGCAAAGATTCCCTCAAGAAGTACGCCTGGAGAATGGTTCTGAACTCCTCCTCAGGGAGGATGCCTCCCGACGCCGCGACAAGGCCCGCGACTGCCCCCGGCAAAGAGGGCTAAACCAGACGGCGTCCCTCCTTCCACACCTGTGTCACCAGCGGCACCCCCGGCCGGTAGGCGAGATGGACGTACGTCGGGGCGTCCAGGATCACCAGATTCCCCCTGGTTCCCACGCGCAGCGTGCCGACGTCCCCGCGGCGCAACGCCCTGGCCCCGCCGTAGGTGGCCGCCCTGATCGCCTCCAGCGGCGTCATCCGCATCTCGCGGACCGCCAACGCCACGCAGAAGGGCATCGAGGAGGTGAAGGAGGAGCCCGGGTTGCAGTCGGTGGCCAGCGCGACCGTCACCCCGGCGTCCAGCAGGCGGCGGGCGTCCGGGTAGGGCGAGCGGGTGGAGAACTCCGCGCCGGGCAGCAGGGTGGCCACCACTCCCGCCGACGACAGCGCCGAGACGTCGTCGTCACTCAGATGGGTGCAGTGGTCGGCGGAGGCCGCACCCACCTCGGCGGCGATCCGTGCCCCGGGACCCGCGCCCAGCTGGTTGGCGTGGATCCTCGGCAGCAGTCCCGCCTTCATCCCGGCGAGGAGGATCTCCCTGCTCTGGTCGGCGTCGAAGGCGCCGCGCTCGCAGAACACGTCGACCCACCGGGCGTGCGGCGCGCAGGCCTCCAGCATCTCCCCGGTGACCGTGCGGACGTACTCGTCGGCCGAGGAGGCGTCGGGGGGCACCACGTGCGCACCCAGGTAGGTGGTCTCCTCGGTGAACCCCCGCGCGATCTCCAGGGACCTGCGCTCATCCTCGACCGTGAGGCCGTAACCACTCTTGATCTCCACCGTGGTCGTCCCCTGGGCGAGCATCTCCGAGACCAGGGCGGCGGTGAGCGTCACGAGTTCGGCGTCGGAGGCGGCGCGGGTGGCCGACACCGTGGTGCGGATGCCACCGGCCGTGTAGGGCAGGCCCGCCATGCGGGCGGCGAACTCGGCCGTGCGGTCGCCCGCGAAGACGAGGTGGGCGTGGCTGTCGACGAACCCAGGGATCACGCAGCGCCCGTCCACGTCCACCCGCTCGTCGGCGCAGGGAGCCGCACCGGCGGGCCCCGCCCACACCACCTCGCCGTCCTGCACCACCAGTGCCGCGTCCTCGATCTCCTCCCGCGCCGGATCGCCCGTGTAGAGCAGTCCGATGCGATCGAAGAGGGTGCTCCTCACCTGCCGGTCCTCGCTCGTCATACCGATCTCCCCGCTCGTGCCTCGATGATCGCCTGGGTGAGCATGCCGCCCACGTCACCGAGTACGTGCCTGCCCTCGGTGACCACGCGGCGGCCCCCCGACACCACGGAGTGCACGTCGGCGGCCGTGGCGGCGAACACGACGGTCTCGGCCAGGTGCGCCGGGGAGGCGCCCGCCGTACGGACCGAGTCCAGGCGCACCGACACCAGGTCGGCCCACGCGCCGGGGACGAGCATGCCCGCGCAGGCGAAGCCGAGCGAGTCGTGTCCCGCCGCCGTGGCGGCGTGCAGGAGCTCGGCGGCCGACCAGTGACCGCGCCGCTCGGTGGCCAGCCGCTCGTCCAGTTCGACCGCGCGGGCCTCCTCGAACAGGTCGACGACCGCGTGACTGTCCGAGCCGAGCGTGATGGGCGACCCCGCGTCGAACAGCACCCTGGCCGGCCCGATGCCGTCGGCGAGGTCGCGCTCGGTCGTGGGGCACATGCACACGCGCGTGCCGGAGCCGCCGAGCAGCGCGACGTCCACGTCCGACAGGTGTGTGGCGTGCACGGCGGTCGAGCGGGGGCCGAGCGCGCCGTGCGCCTCCAGCAGCTGGACCGGGCTCGCGGAGTACGCCTCCACGCAGGCGGTGTTCTCCGCCCGTTGCTCGGAGACATGGGCGTGGAGCGGGACCGCGTGGTGGCGGGAGAACTCGGCGACCACGGGGATCTGCTCGGGCCTGACCGCACGGACCGAGTGCACGGCCACACCGACCTCCACGTCCGGATCGCCCCGGTAGTGGGTCGTGAGCGCCTCCGCCCGTGCCGCCCACCCGTCGGCGTCGCCGTCACCGAACCGCAGCTGGACACCGCTCAGCGGGGTGCCGACGCCACCGGTCAGGTAACAGGCGTCCAGCAGCGCGATGCGCAGCCCCGCCTCGCGCGCCGCCTGGACGAGCACATGGCCCATGGTGTTCGGGTCGTCGTAGCGCCTGCCGCCCGGACCGTGGTGCAGGTAGTGGAACTCCCCGACACAGGTGATGCCGGCCAGCGCCATCTCGGCGAACGCGGCCCTGGCGAGTCTGAGATAGGAGTCGGGGTCGAGGGTCTCCGCCACCTCGTACATCTGCTCGCGCCAGGTCCAGAAACTGCCCTTCTCCCGTTGCGTCACCCCGCGCAGGGCGCGGTGGAAGGCGTGGGAGTGCGCGTTGGCCAGGCCGGGGATGGTCAGCCCGGCCAGCCGGACGGCTCCGCCGGGCGGGGTCGCCACACCGGTGACGATCTCGGAGATCACCGTGTCGTGGACCCTGACGAGCACTCCCGCGACGGCCTCGCCCGGTGGCAGCCAGGCCAGCTCGCACCAGTAGTTCAGCTCGCGCACAGGTCCTCCAAGGCTGCGGCGAGGACGGTGACCCCCGCGTGGCAGTCGGCCGTCTCCGCGTGTTCGTCCGGAGAGTGAGAGATGCCCGTCGGATTGCGGACGAACACCATCGCGCTGGGCACGCCCGCGGACGCGAGAATGCCCGCGTCGTGTCCGGCCCCGGTCGGCAGGACGGGGGCGCCCCCGGCGGCGGCGGCGACCCGCTCGCGCAGGACCGCGTCGAAGTCGACGACCGGGGTCCACGACTCGACGGTGACCTCGGCACCGGAGAACTCGGTCAGCTCGGCGACCAGCGCCCTGACCGCGTCCTCGTCCCCGCCCCTGGCATCCAGCCAGGCGCTGACCAGTCCGGGGATGGCGTTGGCGTTGTTGGGCGACACGCGCGTCCTGCCGAAGGTGGCGACCACGCCGCCGCGCTCGGCGGCCTGGCGGGCGTGGAGCACGGTACGGGCGAAGGGCAGCATCGGGTCGTCGCGGTCGGCCAGCCTGGTGGTGCCGGCGTGGTTGGCCTGGCCGTGGAAGTCGAACCGCCAGCGGCCGTGCGGCCAGATGGCCGAGGCGACGCCGACCGGCGCGTCCCGGTGGACCAGGTCCTTGCCCTGCTCGACATGGAGCTCGACGAAGACCCCGACATGCCGCAGGGTCTCCTCGTCCCGGCCCAGGGCGCCCGGGTCGCGCCCGGCCCCGCGCAGTACCTCGGCCAGCGAGTCGCCCTCGTCGTCGGTCAGGGCGCGCGCCCTGTCCGGGTCCAGGATTCCGGTCAGCAGGCGGGAGCCGACGCACGGGACGCCGAACCTGGCGCCCTCCTCGTCGCTGAAGCAGGCGATCCCCAGGGGGCGCGCGGGCCGGAAGTCCCTGGCCCGCAGCAGGTCGAGGGCAGCGAAGGCCGACACGACTCCCAGGGGGCCGTCGAAGGCGCCGCCCTGCCGTACCGAGTCGAGGTGGCTGCCGGTGACCACGCCCGGCCGCACCGACGGGTCACCCCACCAGGCCCACAGATTGCCGTTGCGGTCCTCCCTCAGGTCGAGGCCGCGCCTGGCCGCCTCCTGTCCGAACCAGCGCCGAAGCTCCAGATCCGCCGGCGACCACGCGTCTCGCAGGTAGCCCCGGGTCCGGCCATCACGTCCGAGGTGCTCGATGGCACCCCACATCTCGTCGAACACCCTCCCATTATGTGAATGATCCCATTCATTGGCGAGTCCGCCGCACCTTCACCCGGTTCCCTGTCCCACGGAGCCGCTCCGCCTCGCCGGGCGAGAAGCCGTACGGCCCACGGCCGCGCCCTCAGTTCAGGGGGCCTGCGGCGGGACGAACGGTGATCTCGGTGACGTGGGCGTCGGGTGACGCGGTCAGGGCCGCCTGCACCACCCTGGCCACCGAGTCCGCGTTCAGGTACCTCTCCGGCTGGTAGGGACCGCCCTCCCGGACCCGTACCTCACGCTGCATGTCGGTGTCGACCCGTCCGGGGTAGATCGTCGTCACTTGAAGCTCCGGCTCCTCCAGGCGGAGCGCGTCGGCGAAGGCGCGCAGCGCGAACTTGCTCGCCGAGTAGGAGCCCCAACCAGCGCCGGCCCGCTGTCCGGAGCCGGAGTTGATCAGCACCACGTGACCGCGCCCCGCGCGCAGGGCGGGCAGCAGCAGCCGGGTCAGCTCGACCACCGCGATCACGTTGACCTCCATGGTGTGCCGCCACGCCTCGGCCGGGGTCTCCTCCACCCGCCCCAGGTGCAGCACGCCCGCGTTGTGCACCAGCACGTCGAGCCGGTCGACGGCGGCGACGTCGGCCTCCGTGACGGTGGTGAGCTCCACCGGCCAGGGCCGCGCGCCGGGCAGGGCGGAGGCCATCTCGGCCAGCGCCTCGGGGTCGCGGCCGCCGAGCAGCAGGTCATGGGTGGGGGCCAGGGCGCGGGCGATCGCGGCACCGACCCCTCGCGAGGCACCGGTGACCAGTGCGGTCGGACGTACGAGCATGTCGATCACCCTATCCGGATCAGCCGAACCGTTCGGTGAAGACCCCCGCCTGGTCGGTCATCCGTTCGTACTCCTCCAGCCGGGCCTGCGTGCGCAGCGGCGCCGCGTCCGCCATGGCCTCCACCAGCACCATGGCCAGGGCCAGTGGCGCCGCGTGCGAGTCGAAGACCAGCCGTTCGCCGACGGGGGCGGCCAGGACCGCGTCGGCCTCGAAGGGCACGTCCCGCCGGTCGGTGATCACCGCCGTACGCAGGCCCAGGTCCCGGGCGCCACGCAGCGCCTGCAGGGCCTCGGCCGGGTAGCGGGGCAGGATCACCGCGACCAGCCAGCTCGCCCCCGCGCGGCGCGCCGCGTACAGGCCGTCGGCCAGCTCGGAACCGCCGTGGGTCAGCAGGCGGACGTCAGGGTGGATCCGGCGCGCGAAGTAGGCGAACGTGGTGGCCAGCCCGCTGGACACCCGCAGGCCCACCACCGGCAGAGGCTCGCATCCCGCCAGCTTGGCGCCCAGCTCCGAGATGTCGGAGGGGTCGCCCAGCGCGTCGCGTACGCTCCGCAGGTTGTCGATCTCCACATCTATGGCCGCCTGCAGGTCGTTGGCCCGCGACGGCCTCCGCCCACCCACGACGAGGGGCCGCAGCGCCTGTCTGAGCTCGGGATATCCCGTGAAACCGAGCACCATCGCGAACCTCGTCACCGACGGCTGGCTGACCCCCGCCCGCTCGGCCAGCTCCACGCTGGACAGGAAGATGGCCTCGGACAGGTGGTCGCCCAGGTAGCGCGCGATCCGCCGCTGCACCGGCGACAGCCGCCGCCCCTCCAGAAGCTGATCGAGTCCGTCCCCCACGCCCTCTCCAACCGCTCGACACTCCACGAGCATTCCCCTCCCCACCCCGCCCCGCTGTAGTTCATACACCCGGGCGGGGCGGGAGTGAGCGGCGCCGGCAGGATTCACCCCCGGGATCGGGACACGGTAGGCGGATCGGTGCGGGTACCTCCCGATCAGGGCCGGCGCGCCCCGGCCGGAGCCCGAGCGTCCGGCCGGGACCCGCGCCTCCGGTCAGGATTCGCGCATCGGGATGCGGACGTCTCGCTCCTCGGCCACGGCGACGGCCTCGTCGTAGCCGGCGTCGGCGTGACGGATGACCCCCATGCCCGGGTCGTTGGTGAGCACCCGGTTGAGCTTCTCGGCACCGAGCCTGGTGCCGTCGGCGACGGTGACCTGGCCGGCGTGGATGGAGCGGCCGATGCCGACGCCGCCGCCGTGGTGGATGGAGACCCACGCGGCACCGGAGGCGACGTTGAGCATGGCGTTCAGCAGCGGCCAGTCGGCGATCGCGTCGGAGCCGTCGGCCATGCCCTCGGTCTCCCGGTACGGGCTCGCCACACTGCCGCAGTCGAGGTGGTCGCGGCCGATCACCAGCGGAGCCTCGATCTCCCCCGAGGCCACCATGTCGTTGAACCGCTCCCCGGCCAGGTGGCGCTCCCCGTATCCGAGCCAGCAGATACGGGCGGGCAGGCCCTGGAAGTGGACCTTCTCCCCGGCCAGCCGGATCCACCTGGCGAGCGGCTCGTTGTCAGGGAAGAGCTCCAGGATCGCGCGGTCGGTCTTGGCGATGTCGGAGGGGGAGCCGGAGAGCGCGGCCCAGCGGAACGGGCCCTTGCCCTCGCAGAACAGCGGCCGGATGTAGGCGGGCACGAAACCGGGGAAGTCGAACGCGCGGCCGTAACCCGCCAGCCGGGCCTCGCCCCGGATCGAGTTGCCGTAGTCGAAGACCTCGGCTCCGGCGTCCTGGAAGCCGACCATGGCCTCCACGTGCCTGGCCATGGCCTCGCGGGCCCTGCGGGTGAAGCCCGCCGGGTCCTTCTCCCGTTCGTCGGCCATGTCCTCGAAGGCCACGCCGATCGGCAGGTACATCAGCGGGTCGTGGGCGGAGGTCTGGTCGGTGACGACATCGATCTCGGCGCCCCTGCGGAGCAGTTCGGGCACGATCTCGGCCGCGTTGCCCTCGACCCCGATGCTCAACGGCCTGCGCTGGTCGCGGGCCTCGTACGCCAGGCGCAGCGCCTCGTCGAGGTCGGCGGCGCGGACGTCCAGGTAGCGGTGCTCGATCCGCCGGTCGATCGACCTGGGGTCGCAGTCGACGCAGATCACCACGCCGCCGTTCATGGTCACGGCCAGCGGCTGCGCGCCGCCCATGCCGCCGAGCCCGGCGGTCAGCGTGATCGTCCCCGCGAGGCTCCCGCCGAACCGCTTGGCGGCCACGGCGCCGAAGGTCTCGTAGGTGCCCTGCAGGATGCCCTGGGTGCCGATGTAGATCCAGGAGCCCGCCGTCATCTGCCCGTACATGGTCAGTCCGGCGGCCTCCAGGCGCCGGAACTCCTCCCAGTCGGCCCAGTCGGGCACCAGGTTGGAGTTGGCGATGAGCACCCGTGGAGCCCACTCGTGGGTGCGGAACACGCCGACGGGACGGCCGGACTGCACCAGCAGCGTCTCGTCGCCCTCCAAGCTGGTCAGGGTGCGAGTGATCGCGTCGAAGGAGCGCCAGTCGCGGGCGGCCTTGCCCGAGCCGCCGTAGACGACGAGCTGTTCCGGATGCTCGGCCACCTCGGGATCCAGATTGTTCTGGATCATGCGAAGCGCCGCCTCCTGCGGCCATCCCTTGGCGGTGAGCGTGGTACCGCGCGGCGCGCGCACAACCCGGCTGCCGGTCATGCCCGGACCTCCCCATCAAGAATGAATGAATACATTCATATTTGTCACCTGGAGGCTACAGGTCAACCCGGGAAGGGATGTCACGGCAGGGGGTGGCGGGGGGGGGCCGGCCCCCCCCAACACCCGCGCGGGCGGGCGACATCGGGAG